>NZ_CAXBDC010000068.1:0-26009 GCF_963974195.1 uncultured Nisaea sp. | reverse complement strand
ACATCCGTGGCGATGGCCCGCCGCACACCCGCTTCCTTCAGCCCCGCCTCGTCATAGAGACCGCTGCCCAGGAACAGGTTGGAGGTCGGGCAATAGACGGCGACCGAGCCGGTCTCCGCCATCCGGTCCCGCTCCCGGTGTGTCAGGTGAATGGAATGCCCGAACAGGCTGCGCTCGCCGAGCAAGCCGTACTTCTCATAAACATCGAAATAATCCCGCGCCTGCGGATAAAGCTCCCTGGTCAGTTCGATCTCGGCCTTGTTCTCCGAGAGATGGGTCTGCAGGTAGCAATCGGGATTCTCGCGGACCAGCGCCTCTGCCATCTCCATCTGTTCCGGCGTGGAGGTGATGGCGAAGCGCGGCGTGATCGCGTAGTGCGCCCGGCCCTTGCCGTGCCATTTCCCGATCAGCGCCGTGGTATCGTCGTAAGAGGATTGCGGTGTGTCACAAAGAGCCTCCGGCGCGTGCCGGTCCATCATCACCTTGCCGGCGATTATCGCCATGTTGCGCTCTTCCGCCGCTGCGAAGAACGCCTCAGCCGATTGAGGATGCACGGTGCAATAAACGGCAGCCGTGGTCGTGCCATGCGCCGTCAACGTGTCGAGAAAATGCCCCGCGATGCGGCGGCAATGCTCCGGATCGGAGAATTTGGTCTCCTCCGGAAAGGTGTATTTCTCCAGCCAGTCGAGCAGCTTGGCGCCCCAGGAGGCAATGACCTGCATCTGCGGGTAATGCGTATGCGCATCGATGAAGCCGGGCACAATCAGATGCGGGCGATGATCGACGATCTCCGCCCCGTCTGTTTCCAGCGTCGAGAAATCCGTACATTCGGCGATCCTGCCGTCCCGGATCCGAATACCGCCATCCTCGATATAGCGGAACGAAGCTGTGTCATCGTAGCCGGCCGGCTCGTCCCGGAAGCTGAGAACCCGGCCTCTCAGGATGAGATCGGGCATCACTGCACCACCGGGCTGTCACCCTCAAACCAACGCACGATCTGCGCCCTCTCGGCCGGCTCCATATAGGAGACATTGGCGGGCGGCATGGCGTGACTGCGGCCCGCCTGCAGATAGATCTCCCGGGCATGGGCTGCAATCTGCGCCTCGGTTTCCAGCAGCACGCCTTTCGGCGCCACGGCGATGCCATCCCAGGCAGGCTCGCTCGCATGACACATGGAGCAACGGCCGAGCACGGCCTCATAAACCGCTTCGAAATGCGGCGAGGCGGCAAGCCGGGTTGCCTCCGGCGTCATCACTTCGGCGGCCTCTTCCTCCGTCTGCCTCGGCCCGGCGGTCGAGAGCAGGACAATGGCGAGGAACAGGGCTACCGTCACCGCCCATGTCCACCAGGGTTGCCCCTTGCGGGAATGCATCGAGTTGAAGAAATGCCGGATGGTGACGCCCATCAGGAACACCAGGCTGGCGATCACCCAGTTATATTCCGTCGCGAAGGCGAGCGGATAATGGTTCGACAGCATCAGAAACAGGACCGGAAGCGTCAGGTAGTTGTTATGGGTCGAGCGCAGCTTGGCGATGGCACCGTATTTCGCATCCGGCACCCGGCCCGCCTTCAGATCAGCGACAACGATCTTCTGGTTCGGGATGATCACCATGAAAACATTGGCGGACATGATGGTCGCCGTGATCGCCCCCAGATGCAGGAAAGCAGCGCGTCCGGTGAAGATCTGCGTGAATCCCCAGGCCAGCGCCACCAGCGCGCAATAGAGCAGCACCATCAGCAGCGTCGGGTTCTTCGCCAGCGGTGAGCGGCAAGCGAAGGTGTAGACCGTCCAGCCCAATGCCAGCGAGGCGACGGAGGCCGCGATCGCCATCCAGGGCTCCGCGTCCCAGACGGCGGGATCGATCAGGAACAGCCCCGCCCCGCCGTAATAGACGATGCACATCAGTGCGAAACCGGACACCCAGGTCCAGTAGCTCTCCCACTTGAACCAGGTCAGATGCTCCGGCAGGGCCGCAGGGGCCACCAGATATTTCTGGATATGATAGAAGCCGCCGCCATGCACCTGCCATTCCTCGCCATGGGCGCCTTCCGGCAGACCAGCCGCCTTGCGCAGCCCGAGGTCGAGGGCGATGAAATAGAAAGATGAGCCGATCCAGGCGATGGCGGTGATGACATGCAGCCAGCGCGCCGCGAAAGCCAGCCAGTCCCAGATAATCGCCGAATTCGGCAGCTGCTCAAGCATTGACACCCCCATCAGATCGGCACGCCATCACTCTGGCAAATCCGCCGCCCTTTCAAAACCTCTATATCTCCTGTTTACTTTATACGTTTTATTGAAAATCAGAGGCACCCATGCCCTATCTGGACAGTATCCGGGTCTTCGTTCGCACCGTCGAGCTCGGCAGCATTACAGCGGGCGGGCGGGATCTTCGGCTGACCCCAGCGGTTGCCAGCAATCGTATACGAGATCTTGAAAACCGGCTCGGAATCCGGCTGTTCAACCGGACCACCCGGAAGATCGCGCCGACCGAGGCCGGGCGACTCTATTACGATCATGCCAAGGAAATCATCGAGGCGCTGGACCGGGCGGAAGCGGCTGTGGCGAACTATTCCCAGCATCCGCGCGGCGCGATCAAAGTGCTCTCGCCCCTTGGCCTTGCCCGACGCGTGGTGGCCCCGCTGGTGCCGGAATTCAACGACCTCTATCCTGATCTCGCCATCCAGCTCCGTCTGTCGGACCGCAAGGTGGACATCTTCGACGAGCGGGTCGATGTCGCCATCGTGCTCGGCACGCCGGAGGATTCCAGCCTGAAGGCGCGCAAGATCATGGACTGCCCGCGCGTGCTCTGCGCCGCGCCTGTCTATCTCGACCATTTCGGTACACCGCAAAGGCCGGAAGAGCTGACCGAACAGAACCACCGCTGCCTGCTGCTGCGCTTCCCCGGCACACAGGAATATTTCTGGACGCTGGAAACCGAAAATGGCCCGACCCGCTTCAACGTCCGCGGCCCCTACGATGCGGATGAAGGAGACGTTTTGACCGAATGGGCACTGGCCGGGCGCGGCATCGTCAACAAGCCCTGGTTCGAGGTCGCAAGTCATATCCAGAGCGGCGCTCTGGTGCCGATCCTGACGGAAACCCCGCCGCCGCCTTCGTCCCTCGCCTGCCTCTACCCCCACCGCCGCCTGCTCGACCCGAAGATCAGGCTCTTCGTCGATTTCATGACGAAGAAATGCAAGGCCCGGGTGGAGGGGATGATGAGAGGGCTGCCCCGATCCCCGGTCTGACCTGTCCGGACAAAGCTCTAGTTTCCCGCAGGAACCAGAGCGATCTGGCGTCCTGTCGCCCTTGCATAGCGGGCCACCATTTCGAAGCTGGGCAAGCGGCCGCCATTTTCCATCCGGGCAATCACGGACTGTTGCGTTCCCATGCGCTCGGCCAGGCTCGCCTGGGTGAGACCGGCAGCTTTTCGCGCCGAAATCAACTGCCGGACCATCTCGTAAACCGGACCGAGGCGATCATACTCCGCTCTGAGCTCCGGATTGGCAGCCAACTGTTTATCACGCAGTTCCAGGGCGGATTTCATCAGTCCAGCTCCTTCGCTCGTTTCTCTGCCAGCACCAAAGCCGCCGCCGGTGTTTTTTGGCTCTTCTTGACGAATGCATGCAAGATGACGACGCGGCGCCCGGAAGCGGTCACGTAAAGCGTCCTGCCGATACCATCACGCCCGTCCAACCGCAGCTCCCAGAGTTTTCCGCGCAAATGCCTGGATCTTTTGCGCCCGATATTTTCCAACCCCACCGCATGGATGAGTTCTACAAGGCGGTAGAAGTCAGCCTGAATGTCATTGGGCAACGCGGCAATTTCAGCTTCAACCAAATCATTGAGGATCACCACCGACCAACTCATGAGCCTCGCTCCATAAATATATCCAAACGGTTATATTTATCAATACAAATAACTTTCCTGCTTCCCGTTTATGAAAGGTGGAGGCTGGTTTTTCTGGGGAATGGTTCTTGCGTGTGCTCATGTCTTGGCCGTTAGCTTAAGCGATCCTGTCCGCAATCATCTCACCGAACAAAAGGCCCGGCCAATGCCCGCAACCCCAATTTCCATCCGCCCCCTGCATCACGACGATTACGCGGTTTGGCAAGATCTATGGGCGCAATACAATGCCTTCTACGGACGTGAAGGTGACACAGCCCTCAACGATGAGATTGTCGCCACCACCTGGAAGCGCCTGATGTCCGATGAGGAACCGGTGTACGGATTGGTCGCCGATCTCGATGGCACGCTGGTGGGGCTGACCCATTTCATCTTCCACCGGAACCTGATCCGGATCGCGGATACCTGCTATATGCAGGATCTGTTCACGGCGGAAGCCGCGCGCGGCCATGGCGTTGGGCGAAAGCTCATCGACGGTGTCGCCGATGCCTGCCGGGCACGCGGTATTGGCGATATCTACTGGCACACGCAGGCAAGCAACAAAACGGCGCGAGGCCTTTACGACCGCCTCGCACGGAACACCGATTTCCTGGTGTACCGGACCGACGTGGCGTGAGCTGGCCGTCTAGGTCGACGGCTTGAACGGCTTCCCCAGACAGGCTGGCGCCTGTGCGCCGACGGATTTGCGCAGGGAGATCAGCGCCAGCACGACGATGGTCGCGAGGTACGGCATGGCGGCCAGGAATTCCGGCGGAATATATTCGAAACCTGCCGCCTTGGCATGCAGCTCCAGCGTCATCACCACACCGAAGAGATAGGCGCCAGCCAAAAGACGCATAGGACGCCAGGCGGCGAAGACCACCAGCGCCAATGCGATCCAGCCGCGTCCGGCCGTCAGCCGCTCCGCCCACATCGGAGTCAGGAACAGCGAGTAATAACAGCCGCCGATCCCCGCCATGGCCCCGCCGAAAGCAACGGCCATATAGCGCACGCCGATCACCGAATAGCCGATGGAATGGGCGGAGGCATCGTTCTCGCCAACCGCCCGCAGGATCAGCCCGGCTCGTGTCCGGCGCAGGAACCAAGCGACAACGAGGGTCATGGCGAAGGAAAAATAGACCACCGGATCGTAGCCGAACAGAACACGCAGATGTTCATGCTCGGCAAGCGCGGCGGGGAAAACCGGGCCGAGCATTGTCACCGTCTGGCCAACGAACCCGGCACCGATCAGCGAGGACAAACCAACACCGAAGATCGTCAGCGCGAGGCCGGTCGCGACCTGGTTGGCGGCCAACGTCAAGGTCAGAAAGCCGAAGATCATCGACGCCGCCGCCCCCGCCAACCCTGCCGACACAATGCCGAGAAAGGTGGCGCCGGTCATGGTGGTGACGGCGAAACCGGTGACGGCGCCGACCAGCATCATGCCCTCGACGCCGAGATTGAGCACGCCCGCCTTCTCCACCACCAGCTCGCCGAGACCGGCAAGCAGGATTGGTGTTGCCGCACCAACGACCGTGACGAGGATCGATATCAGAATGGCTTCGTTCATGCCGCGTCCCCGCTCCGCAGACCGCTGAAGCGGATGCGGTAGTTCACCAGAATGTCGGTCGCCAGCAGGAAGAACAGCATCATCGCCTGAAACAGACCGCTAGCCGCGTTCGGCAGACCGATGGAGGATTGCGCGATCTCGCCGCCCACATAGGAAATGGCGAGGATGATCGCCGCCAGCATGATGCCGACCGGATGCAGCCGGCCGAGAAAGGCGACGATGATCGCAGTGAAGCCGTACCCGGTCGGGAATTGCGGCACCATCTGCCCGTAAGGCCCCGCCGCTTCCAGAATGCCCGCGAACCCGGCGAGCCCCCCGGCCGTCAGCAGAGACGTCCAGATCGTCCGGGTTCGGTTGAAACCGCCATACCGGGCCGCGTTCGGCGCCGCGCCAACCACCCTGATCTCGAACCCGAACACAGTCCTGGACAGAATGAACCAGGCCAGCAGCGCGACAATGAAAGCGATCGGCACGCCGTAATGCACGAAACTATTGCCGATCTCCGGCAGCATCTGGCTGTCGGTGAACATCCGGCTCTGCGGGAAGTTGAAGCCTTCCGGGTCCTTCCAGGGACCGCGCATCAGGTAGTAGAGCAACTGGATCGAGACATAGGTCAGCATCAGGCTGGTCAGGATCTCGTTCACGTTCAGCTTTGTCTTGAGAAATGCCGGGATGGCCGCATAAAGCATGCCGCCCGCCACACCCGCGAGGCACATCAGCGGCAGAATCCACCAGCCTTCCATCTGCCAGGTGGCCAGCGCCACGCCGGTCCCGGCCAGCCCGCCGATGACATACTGCCCCTCCGCCCCGATATTCCAGACATTGGCCCGGAAGCCGACGGAAAGCCCGATGGCGATCAGGATCAGCGGCGCCGCCTTGATGCCCAGATCCTGCCATTTGTTCGGGTCGAGCGCCGGTACAAAGAAGATGTTCCAGACAGCCCCCGGCCCGTCATAGCCGAGCAGCGAGAAGATCGTGGCCCCGACAACCATGGTCAGCAGCACCGAGAAGACCGGTGTGAGATAGAGCATGGCGCGGCTTGGCTGTTTCCGTTTGACCAGCTCAAGCCGCATGGGAGGCTCCCGTATAATCCGCTGTTGCTTCCGGGTCGCCATGCACCCCGCCCATCAGGAGGCCAATCTCCTCGATCGAGGCCTCACCGACCGCGAGCGTGCGCGAGAGCCGCCCCTCGTTCATCACCGCCATTGTGTCGGAGATCGCCATCAGCTCATCCAGATCCTGGCTTATGACGACGATGGCCGATCCGCGTGCAGCCAGATCGACGAGTTCCTGGTGGATCGCCGCCGCCGCGCCCGCATCCACGCCCCATGTCGGCTGCGAGACCACCAGCACGTCCGGTGCCTGCATGATCTCCCGCCCCATGATGAATTTCTGCAGATTGCCGCCCGAAAGAGAACTTGCTGCTGCCTTCGCACCGGTTGTCCGGACGGCAAAACCGTCGATCACCTGGTTCGTATAGCTCTCGGCCACGCCTGTATCGATGACGCCCATGCGCACCATGTTCTTGCGGGTCCGGGCCGTCAGGATTGCGTTGTCGGCGAGCGAAAAGACGGGCACGGCGCCATGGCCGTTGCGCTCTTCCGGCACGGCGCAGAGCCCGAACCGGCGGCGTTTCTCCGCATCGAATGTTCCGACGCCATTGCCGTCGATACTGATCGCATCGGCGCTTTCCACCGGCCGCTCGCCGCTCAGCGCCAGCATTAATTCGTTCTGTCCGTTCCCGGCAACACCGGCGACACCGAAGATCTCGCCAGCCCGGACGGAGAAAGTGATGTCTTTCAGCGAGGTGCCGAACGCATCGTCCGCCTCCAGGGACAGACCGCCGACGACGAACCTCTCGGCGCCGAAGCTCCGGTCCGCCGCCTTTTCGATTTCCTTGAGCGAGCCGCCGATCATCATCTCCGCCATGCTGCGGGAGGATTCGTCGCGTGGATCGCATTCCGCCACGACCTTGCCGCCGCGCAGGATGGTCGCCGAATGGCAAAGCTCCACGATCTCGTGCAGCTTGTGGCTGATATAGAGGATGGAGCAGCCCCGCGCGGCCAGCGCCCGCAGCGTGTCGAACAATTGAGCGACTTCCTGCGGTGTCAGCACCGAGGTCGGCTCGTCCATGATCAGCAGCCGGGGCTCCAGCAGCAGCGCGCGGACAATTTCGATCCGCTGACGCTCGCCGACGCTGAGCGTGGCGACGGTGCGGTGTGGGTCGAGCGCGAGATGATAGGTTTCCAGCACTTCGCGAATACGGGCTTCGAGATCGGCATAGGAGATCGCTTCGTCCAGACCGAGGGCGATGTTTTCCAGAACGGTCATCGGCTCGAACAACGAAAAATGCTGAAAAACCATGCCAACGCCCATGGCCCGGGCGGCTTTCGGGCTGGCGACATGGACCGGCTCACCGTCGAATCGGATCTCGCCGGCATCGGGTTGCATGATGCCGTAGATCATCTTCACCAGCGTCGACTTGCCCGCGCCATTCTCCCCGAGCAGCGCGTGAATTTCCCCCGGCGCCACGGAAAAGCTGACATCGTCATTGGCAAGCACGCCCGGAAAGGCCTTGGTGATGCCTTTCAGATCCAGACGGCTCGTCGTCCCGTCACTCATGCAAGTCCCCCGCTCCCCTGCAGTTCCAGTTGAGGGTCAACCGGACCGGCTACCGCCGTCAATCGTGCGATCACCTCAGCGGTAACGAAGGCGGCGATCACTTCCGGCCGCTTGTCTCCGCTTCCCTGTGCGCCGATCGGACAGATCAGCGGCTCCGTCCGTCCCACCGGCGCGTTGCTTTTGCGGCACCAGCGCTCGAACGAGGCTCGCTTTGTAGCCGATCCGATCATTCCGACATAGGCCGCATCGCCGCGCATCAGGGCCTCCGCCGTAATGATGAAATCCAGCGCGTGATCGTGGGTCAGCACGATGAAGGCGCTGCCCGCAGGTGCCGCCCGCACTTCGGCTTCCGGCAACGGCGTCAGACACTGGCGGACGGGAGCCCGACACAATGCCAGCTCCTCCTCCCGCTCATCCACCAGCGTGATCTGCACCGGCAGCAGGCTGAAACTGTCTGCCAGTGCCCGTCCGACATGACCGGCGCCGAAGATATAGACCGACGGTAGCGTGCCGCGCTCTGCCGCATGACGCGCCTCTTCCGCCCCAAGGGCTGCAGCATCCAGAAAATCCATGGCGATGGCGACATAGCCGCCGCAGCACTGGCCGATCTCCGGGCCAAGCGGGACTTCAAGCCGCCGCTCGAATGACCCTGCCTCCAGCATGTCCCGCGCCGCTTCGATGGCGATGAATTCGAGCCGCCCGCCGCCGATGCTGCCCTCAATCCGTTCGGCGGAGACATACATCACCGTGCCTTCCGCGCGCGGAGCGGAGCCCCTGACCGTGACCAGCTCCAGCCGGATGGCCGCCGGAGTGCTCGTGAAGAAAGAAATCGGCGTATTCATGCCCCGGCTCCTTCGCCTGCACGCAGCCGCTCAACCGCCATCAACACCCGCTCCGGTGTCGCCGGCGTGTCGAGGCGCGGGCATTCCCGGTAATCGGCAACGCTCGCCACCGCCATGGAGATCGCCTCCAGCACGGAGATGCCGAGCATCAGTGGCGGCTCTCCCACCGCCTTGGAGCGGCGGATAGTACGTTCCTTGTTCTCCGACCATTCGGCCAGCGCGACATTGAAAATCCGTGGCCGGTCGGAGGCGAGCGGGATCTTGTAGGTCGAAGGCGCGTGCGTACGCAGCCTCCCCTTGTCGTCCCACCAAAGCTCTTCCGTGGTCAGCCAGCCGACGCCCTGCACGAAACCGCCCTCAACCTGCCCCTTGTCGATGGCCGGATTCAGGGATTTTCCGACATCATGCAGGATATCTGTGCGCTCGACCCGGTATTCGCCGGTCAGCGTGTCGATGGAAACCTCGGAGACCGCCGCGCCATAGGCGAAGTAATAGAACGGCCGGCCCTTGCCCGCCTCACGGTCCCAGTGGATATCGGGGGTCTTGTAGAACCCGGCAGCGGAGAGGTGCACCCGCGCCATATAGGCCTCGGCGATCAGTGCATCGAACGGAACCGTCTCCCCCCCGACGCGCACGCCGCCTGCCTCGAACCGCACCTCTTCCGCTGGAACCGACCATTTCTCCGAAGCGAAATCGACCAGCCGCTGCTTGATCTGCTCCGCCGCGCTCTGGGCTGCCATCCCGTTCAGATCGGAGCCGGAAGAGGCGGCCGTTGCGGAGGTGTTCGGCACTTTCTCCGTTGAGGTCGCGCTGACCCGGATGCGGCCAAGATCCACCTGAAAGCAGTCAGCGACAATCTGCGCGACCTTGGTGAATAGCCCCTGCCCCATCTCCGTGCCGCCATGGTTCAGATGGATGGAACCATCCTTGTAGACATGCAGCAGGGCGCCTGCCTGATTGAACCAGGTCGCCGTGAAGGAGATGCCGAACTTCACCGGCGTCAGCGAGATGCCCTTGCGGATCACCCCACCCTGCCGGTTGAAGTCGAGGATGGCCTCGCGCCGCGCCTGATAATCCGAGCTCTCTTCCAGCTCGCTCACCAGCCGGTCGAGGATCGAGTCCGTCACCGTCTGGTGATAGGGCGTCACATCCCGCCCGGGCGGACCGTAGAAATTCGCCTTTCGGATTTCCAGCGGGTCCTTGCCGAGCGCGTAGGCGATTTCCTCGACAATCCGCTCCGCCCCGAGCACGCCCTGCGGCCCGCCAAAACCGCGAAAGGCCGTGTTGGAAACCGTGTTGGTCCTGAGAGGTAGGGATTTCAGCCGGACATGCGGGAAGTAATAGGCGTTATCCGCATGGAACAACGCCCGGTCGGTCACCGGGCCGGAGAGATCTGCCGAAAAACCACAGCGCGCGGCATATGTCCCCTCGACGGCGAGAATGCGGCCTTCGTCATCGAAGCCGACATCATAGGCAACCTTGAAATCGTGCCGCTTGCCGGTGGCGATCATGTCGTCATCCCGATCCGGGCGGAGTTTGACGGGACGATTCAGACGCTTGGCCGCTAAAGCAGCAACGGCAGCGAACAGCGCCGGTTGGGATTCCTTACCTCCGAAGCCGCCACCCATCCGCCGGACCTGCACTGAGATCGCATTCGCGGCCACACCAAGCACCTGCGAGACGAGAGTCTGCGCTTCGCTCGGATGCTGGGTCGAGGAATGGATGGTAACGATTTCATCCTCGCCCGGGATGGCGAAAGCGATATGGCCTTCCAGATAGAAGTGATCCTGGCCGCCGATTTCCATATTGCCGGTAATCCGGTTTGGTGCCTCAGCCAGCGCCTTGTCGACGGAACCGCGCTCCAGCCTCAGAGGCTTGGTAACGAGATCGCTTCCCGCCGCAATGGCCGCGTCGATATCGATGGCGGCATCAAGCGGGCGATACTCGATCCGGGCCAGCGCCGCCGCGCGGCGGGCCTGCTCCCGGCTCTCCGCGATCACGGCGAAGACCGGCTGCCCCCAGAACATCACATTGTCCTCGGCAAAGACAGGATCGTCATGGGCATGAACCGGGCTGACATCGTTCACCGCCGGGATATCCGCCGCTGTCAGCACGTCCACAACACCCGGTGCCGCCCGCACGGCTGAGAGGTCGATGGACGCGATTTCCGCATGGGCCACCTCGGAAAGACCGAGATAGGCATGCAGGGTGCCGACCGGCTCCGCCATGTCGTCGATATAGTCAGCTGCACCGGTGACATGTTTATGGGCGGAGTCGTGCCGCTCGGCGCTATGGACACCGCCCCGCACCGTAATCGCCCCACGCTGCCGGTCGCCGTCCATCAGGCGCTCAGCCGGACCGGCGCGGTGCCGGTCGTCTCAAGATAAAACCGCAGCAGAAGATTCGCCGCGACCCGGCTGCGGTACTCGGCGGAAGCACGCCAGTCGGACAGCGGCGTGAAATCGTCGCTCAAAGCCGCCATCGCCGCCCGAACGCTTGCTTCGCTCCAGGGCTGGCCTGTCAGAGCGGCCTCAGCGTTGGCCGCCCGTTTCGGCGTTGCCGCCATGCCGCCGAAGGCCAATCGGGCACTCGACACCCTCCCGTCGTGCACAGCGACGGAAAAGGCGGCACAAACAGCCGAAATATCCTCGTCCCGGCGTTTGGAAATCTTGTAGGCGGCATGCAATGTTCCGGCGGCAGGCAGCGGAATATGCACCGCCTCGACAAACTCGTCCGGCGCCCGGTCCTGCTTGCCATAGTCGATGAAGAAATCTTCCAGCGGAATGCGCCGGCTGCCCTCTATCCGCCGCAGTGTCAGCTCCGCCCCGAGCGCAATCAGCGCAGGCGGCGTATCGCCGATGGGGGAGCCGTTGGCGATATTGCCGCCGATTGTGCCCATGTTGCGCACCTGCCAGCCGCCAATCCGGTTCCAGAATTCAGACAGATGTGGGAAATGTTTCGCGATAACAGACGCCGCGTCGGAATAGCTGACACCGGCGCCCAGCGTCACTGCACCCTCTTCCACCGAGATCCGCTTCAGTTCTTCCAGATGGCCGATGAAAATCGCGGGCGAGATATCCCGCATATGTTTGGTGATCCAGAGTCCGACATCGGTGGAGCCGGCAACGATTGTCGCGTGTCTGTACTCATCAAGGATCAGCGCCAGATCTGCGACCGTCGACGGCAGGATCGCGGTGCTGCCATCGCGGGACACCATGACCCGCGCACCGTCATTCATCGTCCCCAACCGATTGAGCACTTGCGCCCGCTCCGCCATGAGGGGGTCCCCATCCGGCGCGATATTACCCGCAGCGAGTGCCGCGCGGATGATCGGCTCATAGCCTGTGCAACGGCAGAGATTTCCCTGCAGTGCCGTTTCCACCGCCTCCGTGGATGTACAGCCATGCTCCATCCAGAGAGCGTAGAGCGACATCACGACGCCCGGCGTGCAAAAGCCGCACTGGCTGCCATGATGATCGACCATGGCCTGCTGCACCGGATGAAGCGCGCCTTCCGCGCCGCGCAGATATTCCACTGTCACCACATGACAGAGATCGACGGACGCGAGTAACCGGATGCAGGCATTGACGGTCTCGTAGCGGATCGTGCCACCGGCGAGCCTGCCAACCAGTACCGTGCAGGCTCCGCAATCGCCTTCGGCACAGCCTTCCTTGGTGCCGCGCAGGCGCTGGTCGAGGCGCAAATGGTCCAGCAGAGTGTCACCGGCCCCGACCGACCCAAGACGTATCTCGCGATCGTTCAACAGAAACCGGATTTCACCCCGCGCCATGGTCACCGGTCAGCTCCCCCTGTAGGTCGCATAGCCGTAGGGGGAGAGCAGCAGCGGCACATGGAAATGCTGGTCCACATCGGCGATACCGAAGCGCAGCGGAATGGTGTCGAGGAACAGGATGCCGTCGCCGACATGGCCCGCCGCTTTCAGATAATCCCCGGCATGGAACAGCAGCTCGTAGGTGCCAGGCGTGAAACTTTCGCCATCGGCCATAGGCCCATCCGTGCGTCCATCGAGATTGGTGACCGCGTTGGAGATGAGCTGCGGAGTGCTATCGATCAGTCTAAAAAGCTCGATCTTGAGCCCCGCCGCCGGTCTTCCGGCCGCCTGATCCAGCACATGAGTCGTCAATCGTCCTGACGCCATAGCAAGTCTGCCCCTGTTTTCCCGGGTTGTTCCCGGTTGCAGTCTTTGCAAGACCGCGTTCTTTGACTGAATTAGATTGTCTAGGAATTGTATATGAAAGGGGCCTTGTCATAAGACTCTTTCAAAATTTTGTTGAATGTCCGCCGCGCGGTTCTCTGGAACGATGACGCCCGCAGGCATGAAGAGGATGAAATATGGGGACCTATCCGCGCGACCTGGAAGGCTACGGCCAGACCGTTCCGAATGCCGATTGGCCGGGCGGTGCGAAGGTCGCGGTGCAGTTCGTCCTGAATTACGAGGAAGGTGGCGAGAACAACCTGCTGCACGGGGACGAAGCCTCTGAAGCCTTCCTGTCGGAGATCGTCGGCGCCGCCGCCTGGCCGGGCCAGCGGCACTGGAACATGGAATCGATCTATGAATATGGCGCCCGGGCCGGTTTCTGGCGCCTGCACCGGCTGTTCACCGAGGCGGGCATCCCGATCACCGTGTACGGCGTTGCCACGGCACTGGCGCGTAGCCCGTCGCAGGTGAAGGCCATGCAGGAGGCCAACTGGGAAATTGCCTCGCACGGGCTGAAATGGATCGAGCACAAGGACATGAGCGAGGCGGAGGAGCTGGCCCAGATCGTGGAAGCGATCCGCCTGCACGCCGAAGTCACCGGAGAGGCGCCGCGCGGCTGGTATACCGGCCGCTGCTCGATGAACACGGTCGGTCTCGTCGCTGCGCGCGGTGACTTCGACTATATCTCCGACAGCTATGCCGATGACCTGCCCTACTGGATGGAAGCAGGCGAGCGCGACCAGCTGATCATCCCCTACACGCTCGACGCCAACGACATGCGCTTCGCCACGCCACAGGGCTTCAATACGGGTGAGCAGTTCTTTCAATATCTGAAAGACAGCTTCGACGGTCTTTACGCGGAAGGCGCCGCAGGGCGCCCGGCCATGATGTCCGTTGGCCTGCATTGCCGCCTTACCGGACGGCCGGGACGTGCGGCCGGATTGAAGCGGTTCATCGAGTATGCACAGTCCCATAGCGATGTCTGGTTCGCCCGCCGGATCGAGATTGCGGAGCACTGGAAAGCCAACTTCCCGCACACACGTCGGGAGCGGCCCGGCGCCATGTCCCGGGAGCGGTTCGTGGAATGCTTCGGCGGTATCTTCGAGAACTCACCCTGGATCGCCGAGCAGGCCTTCGACCTTGAACGCGGCCCGGCGCACGACACGGCGACCGGTCTGCACAGCGCCCTTACCCGGATTTTCCGCTCGGCCAGTGAGGCGGAGCGGCTCGAAGTGCTGAACGCGCATCCGGATCTCGCGGGCAAACTGGCGCAGGCCAAGCGCCTGACCGAAAACTCGACCGCAGAGCAGGCCAGCGCCGGCCTCGATGCCTTGACCGACGCCGAGCGCGCCAGTTTCGAGGATCTGAACGCGCAGTATGTGGCGAAGCACGGCTTCCCCTTCATCATCGCCGTCCGCGATCATGACAAGGCAGGCATCCTTGCCGCCTTCCAGCGCCGCATCGGCAATGACCGGGAGGCGGAAATGGCTGAGGCCTGCCGTCAGGTCGAACGCATCACCGAGTTGAGATTGAAGGATCTGCTGCCATGAGCACCGGAAACAAGAACGGCGGGTCCTACTTCGCCATTGAGGGCGGCCTGCCGGGCCAGCGCGAGTTGATGACCGGCCGGGCGGTCTTCACCGATGCCTATGCGGTGATCCCGAAAGGCGTGATGACCGATATCGTCGCCAGCCTGTTTCCCTTCTGGGAGAAATCGCGCGGCTGGATCATCGCCCGGCCGCTTTCCGGCTTCAGCGAGACCTTCTCGCACTATGTGATGGAAGTCGCTCCCGGCGGCGGCTCGGACAAGCCGGAGCCGGAAGCGGGTGCCGAAGGCGCGCTGTTCGTTGTCTCCGGCTCTGTCACCGTTACCGTCGGTGGGGCAGAGCATGTGCTTGAGACGGGAAGTTTCGGCTTCCTGCCGCCCTCCTCCGGCTGGACCCTGCGGAACAATGGCAGCGAGACGGCGAAGTTTCACTGGATCCGCAAGATGTACGAGGCTGTCGAAGGGATCGACACGCCCGAACCTCTGTTCGCGAATGATCGAGACATTACCCCCAACGCCATGCCGGACACGGAAGGCCGCTGGGCGACGAGCCGGTTCGTCGATCCGGAAGACCTGCGGCACGACATGCATATCACCGTCGTCACTTTCCAGCCGGGCGGCACCATTCCGTTCGAGGAAACCCACGTCATGGAGCACGGCCTCTACGTGCTGCAGGGCAAGGGTGTCTACAAACTGAACCAGGACTGGGTTGAGGTCGAGGCGGGCGATTATATGTGGCTTCGCGCTTTCTGCCCGCAGGCCTGCTACGCCGCCGGGCCGGAGCCCTTCCGCTACCTGCTCTACAAGGACATGCACCGGCATCCGAAACTGACCGGCGTCGGCGGATTCGGGCGATGAGACGGACGATCAGGGCGGAGCCGCTGACGGCGGAAGGTTTCGCACCTTTCGGTGATGTGCTGGAAGCGACGGGTACACCTGACTTCATGATCAATGCCGGGCTCTGCGGCCGTCATCACGATCTCGCCCGCCCGGAGACGGATACTGACGGCACCCTCAGTCTCAGTGTCGGACGCAGCGAGGCCATCACCCTGCCGCTCTCCCTCGGCATGATGGAGCGGCATCCCCATGGCAGTCAGGCTTTCGTGCCGATGGCGGGAACACAGTTCCTGGTTATCGTCGCGGGGGATGAGGATGGCACACCCGGCACACCGCGCGCGTTCCTGACGAACGGTAGTCAGGGTATCCAGTACAGGATGAATTGCTGGCATGGCGTTCTGGCGCCATTGGCAGGCCCCGCAGATTTCCTGATCGTGGACCGGGTTGGTCCCGGTGACAATCTGGAAGAGCATCATCTGGCCGAACCCTACACAATCGTGACGGATTGAGCCGGCAAACGGATACATCCCCCCCGGAAACAAAAATTGCCGCCGAGGCGGCAATTTATTCAGAATGTCTGTTATTCAAAATGCCGGTCCGGCCTGAAGCCAGAGGTCAGCTCCGGTCGTTATCCTGGCCCGGATCAGCCAGTTCCGACATTGTCCGCACCAGATCGACGATGCGGGTCCGGGCATGTTCCGGCAGATCGCACCAGAGCCGGACAAGCTCACTGGCCTGACGGCGTGCCAGCGGCGAGTCAATCTCGACATCATGGGTGCTGACCATTGGCGGCGCCATACCTTCGCCACCCAGCAGGCGCGCCGGAGACTGGGCAATCGTCTGCTCGTCCATCTCGTCGAAGAAGAAAGAAACCGGCGTATTCAGGACCGAGGCCACGTCGAACAGGCGCGATGCACTGATCCGGTTATCGCCGCGCTCATATTTCATATATTGCTGGGAGGTGACGCCGATCTTCTGCGCGACAATGCGCTGGGTCATCCCCATTTCCTTCCGGCGGCGGCGCAGACGGGCACCGACAAACACATCGACCGGATTGTTCGAGGTAGATGACTTGCCCCGATCCGCGACATCCTTATCCGTCGCCAACGTTGAGTCCTCAGACAGATCGTCAACCAGACGATTAGCCGCGTTCTTCATATCCTCACCCCCATGCCGTTTAGACGTCCCTGAATCAAAAGTCTGTATAGCTATAGCGACTATGCGGATCGGGGATGGCCCCTCTCAAGCTGAATCGCAGCGTCTAAAAGCGTTCTGCTGCGCCCGATCAGGCGCCGCCATTATGCGCATTGCCTTGCCGAAGCTTAGCGACACTGCCTTTATTGATTTGGGCAATTGGCGTTCAGATGCATAACCATACAATATTGCGCCGAAACATTCAATTTTTACGTGGTCGTCATAGGTGAATTTTTATTAATATGCGCTATATTGTATTTTGCCGCCAAGCGGCTCTCAGAGCTGGTTTCTGAGCTTCACACAGATAAAATACGACATAAAAAACCACCGCCTACATCAACCATTGCGGGTCCACATAAGCCGCACGGTGAAAACTTGCAGATTACCAACGCCCGGCCGACACTGAAGAGCGCCATTAAGGAACCGTCATGCTCGTCGATATCGCCGTCATAGGAAATGGTCCGACCGCCCGTCTCGCCGCCCACGCATTCTGCGCTTGCGGGGAGAGTGTGGTGATGATCGGACCCGATGCCAACCGGTCCGCCGACCCGCGCACCACGGCCCTGATGCCATCGAGCGTTGAATCACTGGATGCCCTCGGCATCGATGTCCGCACGAGGGCAACCCCGCTTCTGGATCTTCGGATTGAGACAACCGGTCCGTTCGGGATTGTCTCGGAACTGTTCACGGCGGAAGATGCCGGTGAGGATTTTCTGGCCCAGAACCTGTTCATCCGGGATCTGATGGATGTCATGCCCGATGTCCCGCAGCACAAAGCCACGGTCACCGGCGTTCTGCCCTCGGCGGACAGCGTCCGGATCGCAACGGATGACGGCAAGACGATAGAAGCCCGTCTGGTTATTGCCGCCGACGGCTTGCAATCCCTGGCCCGGGAAGCAGCCGGTATCAGAATGCGCAAGAAACCGCTCGGCCGGAGCGCACTGTGCGTGCCGGTCCGGCTTGAGCACCCGCACGAACGGCTCTGTATCGAACGGTATGACGATACCGGCACGCTGACCCTGATCCCCGTCGCGGAGCATGACGCCTCCCTGATCACCATTGCTTCCCCGGATGAGATCGCCGCCCTCTCCGCGCATCCGGACGAAACCATCGAACGCAAGCTGACACGCCGACAGGACACTTTCGGGCATATCGCCTTCACCGGTCCGAAAGCCGTCTTCCCGCTGGCACTCGGCTTCACGCCGCAACCCGCGCGGGACCGGATCGTGGTCATCGGCGAGAGCGCGCATATCGCGCCCCCCATCGCCGCCCAGGGCTGGAACATGTCCGTGCGGGACATCATGACCTTGCGATCGCTGCTGACAGAGGCCGCCACCAAAGGCGAGGATATCGGCAGCCAGCAGGTGCTCGGCGCCTATGCCCCCCGCCGTCAGCCCGACGTCGCCGGGCGGCTGTCCGCCATAGGCGCCCTTGCCGGCGTCGCCACCCGCCCGTCCGGGCCGCAGAAACTGATCCGCCAGGCGGGGCTTGCCGCGATAGGCCGGTTCAGCGGATTGAAACGCGGCCTGATGCGCGCCGGCCTCAGATAAGAATGCGAACGGCTCCCGCCGCTATACTGATACTGATCTATCTGCTGATGGCATCGACGGGCCCTGCCGTCGCCACAACGCAGCAGGACACACTCCCGCCGCCACCATTCTCACATCTTGAATTCGGCATGAGTGTGCGCGCGGCCTCAAATGCCCTGCCACAGGCAAAGCGCCTGACACCCGGTATCAATTTCGGCCATCTGAAAGCGCTGCTGGTCATTCCTGAAATGAAAGCGTTTGGATCCGGCTTCCGCGTCTATCTGCAATTCGATCCTGCGGATACGCTGCGGCAGATCCTGCTTGAACGGCGGCACGCGGCGGCAACAAGAAGAAGCGCCGGAAATATCCAGCAACACCTGACCGATGATCTGGGAGAGCCTGACGAGAGCTGTCTGCCGCCCGTGGCCACACCAGCGGCGGCCCGGGTCACCTGGCGGAAGAAAAACTGGTCACTGCATCTGATCGGCTTCGACGATCTCGGCCTCGGCATCCGGACGCAAGATGCCGACCGGGACGACCCGCTGGAGATAAAGCCTCTCGGTCGCAGCCGTGCCGAACGGTTGCGCAGCCGGCAGCAAAGCAGCCTGCCGCGCCGGATCCTTATCCGGATCCATGACGCGGATGACCAGACGCTAGAGCCGCCAGCCTGCGGCTAACGCCCAGACTGCGACGACGCCAGGGAATCCCGGAGAATGACAGTGCGCTGCCGGACTTCGAGTCCGTCAGCGGCGCCGCACGCCGAGATATGCTCCCGCAAGGAAAGGTGAGCTTAACATTGTTCCAACGCCTGCCGTGCCAAGACATGCCAATAACAACGCCATGAATCAAACATTCATCCACGGACATAAACAATATAACTGATAATTATTTATAATTTACTACCGTTGCTCAATAAAAACGCACGATCATGAGATTTAATTTGAAAGTTTTGCTTTAAAAATATGACTATTCAGCGTCATATTTATGACAGTCATTTCATCACATCGCCGTGCATCGACTTGACAGTCTTGATGCCGGCAGTATGTCTTCGACCGAGCACAGCAGCAAAAGCAGAGGAAATTCAAAAGGATGCCAATCAGGACGTGGGGTCATCTGACCACAGTTGATGTCGCAGCGCTCGATCCGGCGCGCGCCATTGCGGTGCTTCCCGTTGGTGCCATCGAGCAGCACGGCCCGCACCTGCCGCTGGCGACCGACATCCTGATCAGCGAAGGCATTCTCGCGGCCGCGGCCGAACGGGTCGCGCCGGATATCGACCTGATCCGGCTCCCCTCCCAGTCCGTTGGCCTCAGCCCCGAGCATATGAATTTCGCCGGCACGCTCTCCCATGAAGCCGAAACCCTGCTCGCTTCCTGGACCGAGATCGGCCTGTCCATCGCTGCGGCCGGGCTGCGCAAAATGATCATCCTGAACAGCCATGGCGGCCAACCCCAGATCGTCGATCTGGCGGTACAGCGGCTGCGCAGCGAGGCAGGCATGCTGGCCGTGCGGGCGAACAGCTTCCGCTTCGACCTGCCGCCGAACCTGGTTGCCGAGGACGAACGGTCCTTCGGCCTGCATGGCGGCCAGATCGAAACCGCCCTGATGCTGACGCTTCACCCGGATCTGGTACGCCGGGACAAGATCGCGAACTTTCCGAACAAGGCGGCAGACCGTGCGCACACGGCAAAGCGCCTGGGGCTTTCCGGGGCCGGGGGCTATGCCTGGAATGCGGAGGATCTGAACCCGGAAGGGGCGACCGGCAATGCAAGTCTGGCGACGGCGGAACAGGGTACAACCCTGCTCACCGCCTACGCAGCCCAGTTTGCGGAGCTGATCTCCGATGTTGCCGACTGGCCGGTCAAAGACGGCAAAATAGTCGGGCACGGCCATGACTGATGAATGGCCCGATATTCTGGCCGCACTCGGGAAAGACTGCGGGAAAGGGATAACCTCGTCCCGGGACACAGCCGGCATCCCCTGGCAGCTCTACCGCGATCTTGTCCGGGATTGTGTGGAACGGCCGATCGTTATCGCCCAGATCGGGCAAAGTCTTGATGGACGGATCGCCACAGCCAGCGGTCATTCCCACTACATCAACGGTCCAGAAAGCCTCGACCATCTGCACCGGCTCCGGGCCATCGCCGATGCCGTGATTGTTGGCGCCAACACGGCTGTGCTGGACAATCCCCGTCTGACGACACGGCGCGTCTCCGGGCCGAACCCGGTCCGTGTGGTGATCGATCCGAAAAGGCGTGTCCCGGCAGAGCATGCCCTGCTGGCGGAACCCGACGCCGAAACCCTGCTGGTAACCGGCCGCGATATTTCCGGCCTGCCGCCACACTGTTCCGCCATTGCTCCGGCAGACGATACCGAACAGGTCTCGCCGGACAGGCTTCTGGAACAGCTTCATAGCAGGGGCCTGCGCACCATCCTGATCGAAGGCGGCGGGAATACGATTTCACGCTTCCTGAGCGCCGGGCGGATCGACCGGCTGCATATCGCCGTTGCCCCCATGCTGATCGGCTCCGGCCGCCCGGGCCTTGAGCTGCCGGAGATCGAAACCCTCGCCGACGCACGGCGTTTCGAGGCCGGCACCTACAGGCTGGGGCAGGATATTCTGTTCGATTGCCGACTCAACTGATCCGGGGAACGGCGAAATGATCGCCATGGCCAACGCGGATCGTGGCTTCCGGCGCCGCGTATAAGGCTTCGGCCCAGGCCTCGACATCACCGCTCCGCTCCGGTGCCATCTCGGACGCAGCCTCCACCCAGCCGCCGACAAGCTCGGACGCGCCCGGATCGACCACTCCGACGATCCAGTCGCTCTCCCCGTCCCGCACATCATACGCACGCGCGGCAAGACCGGCGGACAGTGCGCCAGAGGCATCAGGGCCCAGCGCCGGGCCGAACCCCTTGTCCGTCCGTTGATGCCGGTTGACCAGCTCCCTGACGGCCGCCAACGCCTCCTGGTTGGCGGCCGTCTCCATCCGCCCGTCATAGGTCAAAACGGCAAGCAGGGCCGCCCCCTCGCCCTTCAGGGCATCAAGCAGAGTGTCGAGCCAGTCCTGCGAGACCAGATCGAACAGCGCGGAGGCGGTAACGAGATCAGCTCCGGCGATCAATTTTGCCAGATCGGCATGCGCCAGATCCGTCATTTCGCGAACCAGCGTATCTCCCGGCTTCAGACTGGCGGCCCGCTCCGCACGGGTCAGCAATGCCCGATCGTTATCGACCAGCATCCAGTCCACCGGCACCGACAGAAGCGGCGCGAGGTAACGCTGGTTGTTCCCGTTCCCGGCCCCGAGATCGACGATCCGGAGGCGTTTTCCGTTCGATGCGCGTTTGCCGGCCCAGTCGATCAGCGCATCCTGCACGGCCCTGTTCCGGGCCGGGGTATCCCAGGCCGCGCGGGCACTGAGCCAGGCGTCGGAAAATCCGCTCACTGCAGGATCACCCCGTCCACCGCCCTCTGGAATGCCGCCTTGGCCCTGCCCCAGTCGGACAGCGTGCCCGCCGCCGCGACAGAGCGTCCGGCCATCTGCACCCGCTGCTCACTCTTGCCGAGCACATCCCGCAAGGCTTCCGTCAACGCGGACACATCACCGGCGGGCACCAGCCGGGAAGCCTCCCGCACGGCACTCGCAACCGCACCCTCATGGGTCGTCAGAACCGGCAGCCCGGCGGCAACGGCATCGGCAAGGGCCATGCCGAACCCTTCATGATGCGTTGCCGACAAGAACAGCCCGGCCGCGCCATGTATCCGGGCCAATTCTTCATCGGGTACTTCCCCATGCAAGGTTACCCGCCCCGCCAGACCGAGCTCTCCGATCAGGCTGTTCAGTTCAGCCGCATGGGCCGCATCGCGGGCCGCGCCGACAATATCGAGCTTCCAGTCGAGATCGCGGCAATTGGCCAGCGCCCGCACTGCACTGTCATGCCCCTTGCGCCGCGTCAGCGTGCCGACCGAGAGAATGCGCAGCGGCCCCTCCGCCGGACGCCTTTCGACCGACGGCACCCAATCGGCAATACCGGGCTCGACCACATGAACGGTTGAGGGATGCACATCGAAATCAGCCAGCCTCTCCGCCGTGCGGCGGCTGGAGACGACGACCCGCGCGACCTCTTTCAGCATGGCTTTCTCCGCCTGGAAGAAGGCCTCCGTCTCCCGCTCGGAGAGTCCGGTTTCATCCGCCAGCGGATGATGGATCATGGCCACCACGTCGAGCCGGGGCGCATGCTGGGAGACAGCCTGGCCCAGCGCGGTCAGCGCCAGACCGTCGATCACGCAGCGCGCGCGGTCCGGCAATCCGGCCAGCACCGCCGCACCGGCGGCAATGTCGTAGGGCCGGGCCCTCGGGAAATCTCCTTCAATCTCATGCACGCCGCCCAGCCTGCCGGAGGCACGGAGACCGTCGACCATATGCCGGTCATAGATGAACCCGCCCGTCAGGGTATCGAGCGCGCCCGGAACGATGAAATGGACGGGCGGCTCCGAGCCTTTGAATGGATCGGCGCTCACAGCATCCCCTCATAGGAAGCCCAGGCGATGTGGGATTCGTGCAGCGTTACCTTCATGGAAGCGAGTTCCTTCGCCCCTTCTCCAAGCTCTCCGGCCGCAACCGCACCCGCCATCCGGTCGAAGATATGCCGGGCCAGGAATTCGGTTGTCGTGTTCTCTCCGGCGAATTCCGGCAACTCGTCCAGATTGCGGTAGCCGAGCGGCTCCAGCACCGCCTTGAGCCGCTCCGAGGCGGCGCCGATATCGACAACCAGATTGTCAGCATCCAGCTCCGCCCGGCGGAATTCCACGTCGATCACGTATGTCGCGCCGTGCAGCCGCTGGGCCGGGCCGAATGTTTCGGAATTGAAGCTGTGCGCGATCATGACATGGTCGCGGACGGTGAGTGCGTACATTGAAATACTCCGGTCAGTCAGAATAACGGATGCGGTGACAAAGGGTTTCCGGCGCCCCGGCGACAAGCCCGGCCAGAACGTCCGGCAGAGCCTCGAAGGAACTCTCGTCGGTGATGAGAATGTCGAGCGCGGGATCGTCCAGCAGGGTCAGCGCCTCGGCCAGCCGTTCGGCGTGCCGCGCCTGGTCCCGCCGGGATGGCGCCACGGCACCAACCTGGGAGGCCTGGATTGTCAGGCGCTGGGAATGGAAGGCGCCGCCCAATGGCAGGGAAACTTCGCGGTCCCCGAACCAGCTCAGCTCAAGGATGGTCGCCTCGAAGGCCGCGAGATCAAGCGCGGTGCGCAATCCGGCTTCGGTCGCGCTGGCATGAAAGATCAGGCTGAATTTTTCCGGGTGCGCGCCAGCTTCCGCATAATGGAGGCCAAGCTGCCCGGCTACCGTTCTCCGGCTTTCCACCGGATCGAACACCCAGACTTCCGCCCCCCAGAACCGGCGGGCGAGATATCCGGTCAGCAAACCGACCATGCCGCCCCCGACCACGGCGATCTGCCCGGTACGCGCAGCTTCCGCATCCCAGACCGCATTCAGCGCCGTTTCCATATTGGCGGCCAGCACGGCCCGCTCCGGCGTCACGCCTTCCGGCACCGGAATAGCGGCGGCGGCGGGCAGCACGAAACGGGTCTGATGCGGGTAGAGCGCGAAGATCAGGGAGCCAGGCTTCAGCGCGGTGCCTCCGGTCACACGGGCAACAGCGGCATAGCCATATTTCACCGGTCCCGGAAACTGCCCTTCCTGAAACGGACAGGCCATGCGTTCCCATTCGGATTCCGGCACACCGCCCCGGAAAACAAGGCTCTCCGTGCCCTTGCTGACGGCGGAATAGACGGTTTCCGCCAGCACCTCATCCGGCCCCGGCGCGGCAAGCGCCACCGCCCGGATCTCGCCCCGGCCATCGCCGAGCGACCAGAACGCCCGCGCGCCGTCCTTCACTGCCATATCCTGTCCCATCATCTCCGCCTTATTGGAAGACGCACAAACCCCTACAGGGGAGGCCTAATCCCTTGTGCCTCCGCGCGCAGCAAAAACTATCGTGAGCGGAATGTTTCCATGCCCCCGCCCCTCCTCCAGGATCGTCATCCCGGAGGAGGGGCGGGACCTAGAAGATCATAAGGCTGCGCTTGCCTTCCCTGGGTTCCCGCGTGCGCGGGAATGACGAGTTTGGGAAGGGAAGGAGAAAGCCAAGCCTACTCCTCCGAAACTTCAGGCAGACGCGCCTCAACGCCGGTCAGTTTCTCGTACGCCTTGATCACCGCCGTGCAGCTTTCATCCTTGAAGCCCATGATGGAAGCCAGCGCATAGGTCTGGTGCACAGATTCCGCCATGAAGCCCGGCAGGCCGGCCTGCTCCAGCCATTCGGCGTAATAGCGGACATCCTTCTGCGCGTTGGCGAGGGACATCAGCGGTGTGAAGTCGCGCTTCAGAGTGGCTTCACCGTAGAGATCCATCATGCCGGACTTGCCTCCCGCAGCGGAGATGATGCCGATCACCTTGTCCATGTCGAGCCCTTCCCGGGCCGCGAGCGCGAAGCCTTCGCACCAGGAGGCGACATTGGCGAAGGCGATGTAATTGTGGATCAGCTTCAGGCGGATCGCATGGCCTGCCGGGCCGACATGGAAGATGTTCTCGGCATAGGTCTCGAACAGCGGGCGCAACCGTTCCAGCAATGCCTCCGTGCCGCCGAACAGGATATTCACCTCGCCCCGGTCCGCATGCACCGGCGTCCGGGTCATCGGCGCCTCGCAATACTCGATGCCGCACGCGGCGCAGGCCTCACGCATCCTGTCCACATGATCCGGGGAGACCGTGGTGTGATCGAGGAAGACCGCCCCCTTGCGCATATGGGAGAGCAGACCGTCCGGCCCGAGCGCGAGTTTCTGGACCGCCTCAGCCGTGGTGATGCAGATACCAAGAACGTCAACATTAGCCGCCATCGCCGCCAGATCCGGCTCAGCCACCGCCCCCTGCGAGACAGCCAGCGCCACCGCCTCCGGGGCAAGATCGTGAACCGCGACGGAGACACCATGCTTCGCCATGTTCTTCACCACCCCGCGCCCCATGCCGCCGAGGCCGATGAAGCCGACGGAGAAACCCTCTGCCTTCCGGATAGGCTGGTTCATTTGGCTCATAATCCTTCTCCTCGCCTAGACCTATTCGATCGTCATACCGGCGGAGGCCGGTATCCAGAGAACATGCGCCCCGCCTTATGATCCCTTGGCCCCGGCCTTCGCCGGGGTGACGGCACCGTCATCATGCAAAAACAAAAAGGGCCGGATGAACCGGCCCTTTTCCCGAAATGCTCCGTGCTTACGCGCCCGGCTGATCAACCACCCGGAGATAGGGGCGCTGCTCGTCCCAGCCACCCGGGAACAGCTTCTTCGCATCGTCGTTCGACAGAGCCGGGACGATGATGCACTTGTCGCCGCTGGTCCAGTTCACCGGCGTCGCCACCTTGTGCTTGTCGGTAAGCTGCAGGGAATCGACCACGCGCAGGATTTCGTCGAAATTCCGTCCGGTGCTGGCCGGATAGGTCAGGATCAGACGGACTTTCTTGTTGCCGTCGATGACGAAGACCGAGCGCACCGTCAGCGTGTCATTCGCGTTCGGGTGGATCATGTCGTAGAGACCGGCGACCGTCTTGTCGTGATCCGCCACCAGCGGGAAGTTCAGACTGTTGCCCTGGGTCTGCTTGATGTCGTCGGCCCATTTTTCGTGGTCGCCGAGACCGTCGACAGAAAGGCCGAGCACCTTGACGCCGCGCTTGTCGAATTCCGGCTTCAGACCGGCCA
>NZ_CAXBDC010000067.1:0-26456 GCF_963974195.1 uncultured Nisaea sp. | reverse complement strand
TTGGAAAGTACTAACCCGGTCACGGCGGAGTTCGACGAACTCCGCCGTCTGGCGCATAATAAATTCGGGATAATCGTTCCAGCGAATGCGGAAAGTTTCCTGGATTCGCGCCTGCGTGCCTTCATGAGCCTGTCTGGTCACGAGACGATCCCGGAACTCCTGCGTGAAGCACGCAGTGACGGCCGCGAGGATCTGCTGATCAATCTCGTCGAGCATCTCTCGACCAATCACAGCTATTTCTACCGGGAGCCGGCGCATTTCGAGTTCATGGCCTCCACCTTGCTCCCGGAGCTCGATGAACGGCTGCGCCGGGAGCGGACGAAGGACATCCGGATCTGGAGCGCGGCGGCGGCGGCGGGCGAGGAAGCCTATTCGGTGATCATGGCGATGCGGGAATATTTCGGAACGCATTACCAGGATCTGGATGCTGGCGTTCTGGCGACAGATATCGCCAAGGCGACCCTGCGCCGGGGTGCCATCGGCGAGTACAGAGCCGAGGCTTTCCGTCACATGCCACTGGCCTGGCAGCAGAAATATCTCGAATATATCGGCGACAACAGTTATCGCGTGGTAAAGCAGGTACGCGACGATGTGATGTTCCGGTGGCTCAACCTGACCGAACCACTCGAAATGTTGCGTGGCCGCTTCCATTTGATCTTGTGCCGAAACGTGATGATCTATTTCGACGATACGACCCGGGAGAATCTGGTCCGGAACCTGAGCACGATGCTCGCACCGGGTGGATATCTCTTTATCGGCCATACCGATAACCCGGATCATGCGAGGATTTATCTGGATCAGGTCCGCCCCGCGATCTTCAGAAAGAAGGCCTCTTGAACGGCCCCAACGGCATTCTCGTTGTCGCTTCGGATCCGCTACTCCGCAAGGTCGTGACGGAAACGATAACGCCCCTTATCGGCGATACGGAAGTCCTCGCGGTATCGCAGACACGTGCCACGCCCGACCGCCTTGCGGGCGCCGAGATCGTCGTGCTGGCCGCCCGCGACAATGATTTCCAGAGCCTCGGGAATGTATTCGAGCTGAGCAAGACCTGCGGGCGCCCTCTTCTCCTGATCACCGCCGGGGAAAGCACGGAGGGCCGTACCGTTGCCGCCCAGCTTAAAATTCCCTCCGGGCTGCTGGTCTCCATCCCCGAGCTCGATATCCGCTCCGAGTTGAAGGCCGCCTCTTCCCGTATTGAAAGTGCCCTGCGGCAGGCGCGCGTGGACCGCCCGCGCCCCGCGCCGCCGCCAGTCGCCCCCCGCCCCGTCCAGACACGGATTTCCCCGGAGCCGGCGAAACCAAGGCCTCCCGAGGATATCGGCGGCGTCCCCTATCTTGGCACCGTGATCTGTATCGGCTCGTCGACCGGCGGCACGGATGCCTTGATGACCGTGCTTTCGGGCCTCGACAAGGATTGCCCGCCGGTGGTCATCGTCCAGCACATGCCGAAAGACTATGTCGAGGATTTCGCAAACCGGCTGAACCAGTCCTGCACGATAGATGTGATGCTGGCCTATGACAGCCAGCCCCTCCGCCCGGGCCTCGCGGTCGTGGCGCCCGGCGACCGGCAGTTCCGGTTGCGCAAGGGGAACAAGGGCATATGGACCGCGCTCGGCGAAAGCG
Organism: uncultured Nisaea sp.; assembly: GCF_963974195.1. Lineage (NCBI taxonomy): Bacteria > Pseudomonadati > Pseudomonadota > Alphaproteobacteria > Rhodospirillales > Thalassobaculaceae > Nisaea > uncultured Nisaea sp. Next base: position 24,830 of record NZ_CAXBDC010000067.1, on the reverse strand, counting down.
AGCGGATTGGCGGTCATTGCCCGGCGGTCGATGTGATGATGAAGTCGGCGGCACAGGAACTCGGCAAAAAATCCGTCGGCGTCATCCTGACCGGGATGGGGCGGGACGGCGCCGAGGGCCTGCTTGAAATGCGCAGCGCCGGTGCGCGCACCCTGGCCCAGGATGAAGCCAGCTCCGTCGTTTACGGCATGCCGAAAGTCGCCTTCGAGGAAAAAGCGGCGGATACCGTCCTGCCGCTGCAGAAGATTGCCGGATGGATTTCCGGCGTCACCCTTACCCTGCCGAAATAATACCGAGCGCCCCCTAGGCTCCCGCGATTGCGATCAGGGTTTCCGGGTCGAGCACCAGCAACGGCTGCCCCTCGCCCATGACCGTGGCGCCGGCCAGAACATCCACTGCGTTCAGCGCCGGATGCAGTTCCTTCATGAAGACTTCCTGACGCCGCTTCACCCGCGCCACGGCAACACCAACCCGGCGCTGCGGCGTGCCGATGATCACCACCGGGAAAGCCGTCTGGTTTGCCGCTGCTTCCGGTGTTTCCCATCCAAGCATGGTTTCGATCGCACGCACCGGCAGGAAACCGTCGCGATGCTGAATGCCGGCAAACTCGCCGACTTCCTGGATCTGACTGCGGGCAACCTCGATCACTTCGACGATGGAACGTTCCGGCAAGCCGAGATCCCGTTCGCCATCGGTCACCACGACAATGCGCTGCAATGCCGCCGAGACCGGGAAACTCAGATAGAACTTGGTGCCCTCGCCCTCGACACTGTCGATATCGATTGACCCGCCGAGACGCCGGATCGTGGTCAACACCACGTCCATGCCAACCCCGCGTCCGGATGTTTCCGTGATAGCCGAAGCGGTCGAAAAGCCCGGCGCGAAGATCAGGCGCTGGATTTCCCGTTCGGACATCCGTGCGGCATCCTGATCAGAGAGCAGATTACGCTCCATGGCTTTCGCCTTGATCCGGGATGTGTTCAAGCCGCGCCCGTCATCGGCAATCATGATCTGTGCGACATTGCCGGTCTGGGTCGCCCGCAGCGTCAGGATCGCTTTCTCGGGTTTACCCAGATTCTGCCGCTCCTCCGGCATCTCGATCCCGTGATCCATGGCGTTGCGGATCATGTGGACCAGCGGCTCCATCAGAGCATCCACCATCGACTTGTCGATCTGGATGTCACCATCCTCGATATCGAGATCGACCTGCTTGCCGAGACTGCGGGCGAGATCGCGCACCAGACGCGGCATACGCCCGAGCACGATGCTGATCGGCACCACGCGAAGCTGCAGCGTGACGGAATGCAGCATCCGCAGCGTGGTTTCCGCCTTCGCGATCTGGCTGGCGAGAATCTTGCCAGCGTCATCGATATGGTTCGCCGCGTAGCGCAACCGCTCCGCCTTGCGCGCGCCGGTCTGCTTCGCCAGAGAGCGCAGTTCCGCGATCGTGCTGGCAAATCCGGCTTCCGATGCTCCCTGCTCGATCCGGGAGATGCAGAGGCGCAGCTCGGCGACCGTATCGAGATAATTATCCACCAGCTCCGATGACACCCGGAGCGAACTCCCGCCCGAACCACGGCTCGCCGCACCCGCTTCCGAGCGTTCGGCCGGGACCTTGGTGTCGGCCGCAACCGGTTCCAGAGTGGCCGATTTCGCGGCCGGAGGAACGGGTGCCGCCTGTGCCGCGGCTGGCGGCGGCGTCATCGCGGCGGTTTGCCGAATCGGCGCTGCTTGCGGCGCGGTAGCGGATTTCGGCGCCGCATCGCTCCCAACCGTCCAGTCATCCCCGATATGCATCACGCCCGGCTCCGCTCCGGCAGAGACCTGTTGCGCGGGGGCTTGTTGTACTGGGGCTTGTTGCACGGGGGCCGGCTGTGGTGCCGCCGCTGCATTCTGCACCTTGTTGCTTGCCAGAACCTGCCATGACTGCAGGGCGGCGCGGGCACCATCGATTGCCTGCACGGCCGCCATCATCGGATCGGCCGGGCCGATAACGCCAACAAGGAACTGATAAAGATCCGGGTGCGTGTCCACCAGAACCCGGTTCGACATCACCTTTTCCTGATAGATCCGGCCCATGATCTGCTGCGTGGAGGCCGGGCCGTCCGGCAACATGGCCTGGATCTCGATAAGATTGGCATTCGGCTGTTTCAGGAAATCAGCGATCTGTTGCCGCGCATCCGGCGACAGGCTGTTGAAAACCTCATCGCCAAGGGATGTCCGCAGTTCCGCCACCGCCGCTTCCGCGTTGGTCAGCAACAGGGCCATCTGGTCCCGCAACCGGTCATAGGTGCCGCGCAGCATATCGAGCGAGGCCACGTTCAGTCCTTCGATCCCGATCACCTGGCTCTCGCGGCGGATCTCCTCGACCACAGCCAGAGCGCCTGAACGGTCGCGCCAGTCTGCTTCCGCCGTCAACTCGCTGGACAGCCGGGCCAGAGCCGAAATCCGCTGCACGCCGAGAGCGCGGGCAAGAATGCCGACCAGCTCCCAGTCCTTCGAGGTTCCGCCGCCCGCCGATAGCCGGTCAACCACTTCGCGCGCCTCGCGGGAGATGTGAGGCGACATGGAATCGTCCACATCCTCCATCGACAGCCCGGAATTGGCGAGTTCCGACAGCAGCCGCAGCCGGTGCACGAAGATGCAAAGCCCGCGCGTCAGCTCCGTCTTGTCCAGCGTGCCGGAGTCCCGGAGCAGATCGACGATATCGTTCAGAACATCCGAAATGCCGAGATAACCGACCTCGTTCGCGACCTCCCGGATCGCAAGCACCGAGCCGGATATGGCCTGGGTGTCGAGCGCTTCCAGTGTCGGGTTTTCCAATGCCTCCGCGAGCTGTCCGAGCTCATTCCGGACCACCTCGTCAAACGGCCCCACCGTTTCCGGCTGGAATTCAGGCTCGGACGGATCCGCCGCGGCCTGGGAGACCTGCATCGACATCTGCCGTACCGCACCCGTGTCACCGGTTTCGGCAGGCGCCGTCTCGACAGGAGGAGGTGGTGGAGGTGCGGGAGCCGCCTGAGGCGGAGGAGCAGGTGCGGCCGGAGCCGCCTGTTGTGGAGCGGCCTGCGAAACCGGAGCAGCCTGCGGTGCCGGCGCGGCAATAGCGCCACCGCTCTTCAACTGCGCCTTCGCAGCAGTCAATTGCGCGACCAGTTGCATGTCTGCCGGTGCGTCGCTGGAGCTGGCAATACTCTGCTCGCGCAAGGCCACCAGCGTATCCGCGGTCTGCAAAAGCAGCTCGCGTGTTGCCTCGTCCGGCCGGGCTTCCCCGTTCCGGAACATGTCGAGCAAATCTTCGGCGTGATGCGCGACAAGCTCGATGCCGGTAAGGCCGAGGGACGCGGAAACACCTTTCAGGGAATGCATGGCGCGAAACAGCGCGCTCATCGTCTCCCCGTTTTCGAGGTCGGCCGCACTGCCGGAAAGGATATGCTCGATCTGGCCGAGATAGTCCTCGCTCTCCTGCTCGAAGAGTTCCCACATCGCGCCGCCGGCGCCGTCGTCGTCGAAACCGCTCATGCGCCTATCCTCTGCCGTCGCCGGAGCGGTGGAAATCCGGCACCATCAACGCAATCAGTGCCGGCACATCGATCACTTCGTGGAACGCGCCCTTGTGGGAGATCACCCGCGCCTGGGTGTCATCGTCGGACGGCCGCACCGGGCTCTCGTCAACGACGATGCCCAGGACTTTCTCCGTGGCGATCGACCATTTCTGCCCATAGTAATTCACGATGATATGGATGGTCTGATCGGCGAAGCCGCCGCGCGACAGGCGCAGGACAGGCATCACGGTACCGCTGACCTCAATGACAGAGTCGAGCTTCACGCCGGGCCGCTTGGGCAGCGGCGTGGTCTCCACCTCGTCGATCGCCCGTTCCACCAGACTGGAATCCACGGCATAGAGATGATCGCGAATGGTCAGCGCCATGTAGCGCTGGCGCGGCCGTTCGACCACCTTTTCCTGCTCGGAGACCAGCTTCATCGCACGCTGGTCGGAGATCAGCGGCAAGGCGCTTTGCGCATTGAACCAACGATCCGGATCGACCGCCTGGACCAGATTGCCGTCATCGTCGAGATAGGCGTGCTGCGGCTGATCCGTCGCCACCAGCCCCTTGGTCGGGTGGGCCGGATCGAAATTCCGGATGCCGATGATCTTCTGCACCGCGAGGCCAATCACCGCATGACCGCGCTGCAGGATGATACACATCGGCAGATCGGTTTCGGGATCGTGCGAGCCGGCGCGAACCACCACCAGCGGGATCGGCTCCTTCCGGAGCACCATGACGCCGATATATTCGTCCGCCTCGCCCTCGATCGGCTCCATGTTCTCGATCTCGACGACCTCACGGACGCCCGACAGCCTTACGCCGTATCGGCGGCCATCCGACTGGAACAGCAGAACCGGGATCTTCTGGGTCTCGAAGGTACTCTCCACGGCGCTCATGCCGATGCCCCCCGGGCAGCATCCTGTTCATCCATCAGCCTGTTAATCGTATCGATCAACAGGCTGCCCCCGCTGGCATCAACATCCCGGCTGACGGAGCCGGACGGCTTGCCGATCACGGCATCCGCGCCAACAAGTCTGGCCTCCACTGCCTTGGGAGATGCCGGATGCGTCAGGGAAGACAGGACAATGACCTTGGCCGGAGACAAGATCCGCAAGCGGCGCAAGCATTCGATCCCGTTCATCACCGGCATTTCGATGTCGAGAGTGACCACGTCCGGGTTCAGCTCCCTGGCGAGATCGACGCCCTCGCGGCCATTTTCGGCCTCTCCGACAACCTCGAATCCCTCGGCCCGATCAAGAATGGTCTTGATCGTCAGGCGGACCAGACGCGAGTCATCGACAATCAGAACCTTAGGCATGCGGGAACCATTTGCCAGGGGTGGAAACCATCTTCAAATCAAGGGCTTCATGGTTCCATATCAGCCCGGCTTTGCCTACCGGCAAATTGCCGGAAGAGCGCCTGCGGGGATGAATATTCCGCACATTGGAGCGTCCGGCCGTCCGGCTGACGGAGCGCCGCGCCGAGCGCCGGTTACCCGCCATGCCGCCACACTTTGAATTTCTTGAAATCAACGCGCAATCAAGCGCTTGCCCTCTGCAAGAGGCTATAGGACGATAGGAACGCCCCATGACACGCGTCGCGATGGACATGACATGACCGAACAGAATGTGATCCCGAACGGAACCCAGAACGGTTCCGGTGAATTGCTCGCCTGGCACTTCGTCGATGAAGCGCTGCGTGACGGCCAGCCCCTGCCGCCGGATGGCGAGAAACTCACGCATGGCGCGGCGCCCTCTCTGTGCGTCTCCGGCCTGCACGCCTCGGAACGCATTATCGACGCTCTCAAATACGCCCCCGGGAACACCATCTGCCGGGTCGAATGCGAAGATCTCGCGACCCGGCAGGACGACAAGCTGGTCTGCGCCACACGCACCGTTCTGTGGCGCGTCGACGGCGAGGAGCTGCTCAGGGAGTTTGCCCGCAAGGTCGCCCTCGATGTCGCCGATCTGTGGAACATCCCGGACGGTGTCCGCAAATTCCTGGAAACCGGAAACGAAAACTTCCGTGTCGCCGCCAGAGCGGAAGCACGGGATCTGTCCCGGGCCTATGTGCGGGAGGATAATGTCACCGCCGCGGCTGCGGCCGAGGCCGCGCGTGCCGCCGCCGCCCGCACCCATGCCGCCCGCGCGACGGCTCTGGCCGCGGCCTGGGCCGCGAACCGGGCGCGCGGCGATGCCGGAACCTGGGAACGCTACAACACGCTTCTGGAAAACCTCGTCGAGACGGCGCGAACCGCCGGAGACGGCGACGACGAGTGGGGCGATTTCGCCGACGAACTCGAAATGGAACTGGGCTGACACGTAGCGAGCACTCACCCGAAGAAGCCACAACGGTGCAGCTGCTCGTGGAATTTCCGTAACGTGTTGGCCTGCTCTTTCGGGTCGGGAATCTGGGAGACCAGTTCCGACTCGAAATTCGGCCGCTTCAGATGGTTGACGATAATTTCCCGGGCCAGATTTGACGCCTTGCCCTTCGGCAGCATTTCCGGCTGCACCATGCTTACCAGCATGAAGGCCCGGACATGCAGCGGCCGTTCGGAATTATCGATCTTGTCCAGGATCTTGCCGTTAACGATGTAGGAAGCCAGCAACTCGTCGATACGGCTGGTGAGCTGCTCTTTTCTGTTATCCGGCAGGGCCGATTTGGTGATCCTGTTGAAGATCGACGTGATCTTCGCCATTTTCTTGTTCGGCGGCAGTTTTTCCCGCACCAGATGGTTCACCGAGGGTGAGCCCACAAGCAGCGCATCAAGATGATTGTCGATCTCCGCGCCGAGCACTTCCGAGCCGAGCTTGCTTTCCAGCAGCGACAGCAGATAACCGGCCTTGCGCCCCGGATCGGCCAGCGTCGGCAAGACGGACGCCGCCGCTTCCTTCATGCCTTTCTGGCCACCCTTGTTGATGATCGTTGACTGGCGGGTGGTCACGGCCTCCGCCATATCCGCCCCGCCGATTATATTGATGTCGGGGATCAGCTTATTCAGCAAGCCGTGGAACACCTCGCGTTCCTCTTCCCGGTCTCCCTTGGAAAGCGGACTCAGGCCCTCGAGCTGACGGCGGACGCGATCAACCAGGACAGTCTTGCTCTCCGGAAGCTTGCCTGCGCCGATCAGTTTGTTGAGCTGGATATTCGTGTAGGCGGGATGCTCGATTGTCAGGTTCTCGGGCTCTTCGCCGATCGGCTCCCCATTCGCAAAACAGATCATCGTGATCAGCGCACTGGCCAGATCGCGCTGATGGCCAAGCATGTCGCGCAACACATCCGCGTTATGGAGAATATCGGATATGTAGATATCCAGCGCCGCCATCGTCGCCGGATCCTCGGAGATCACGGCCCAGTCGACGACCTGCCCCAGCTTGCCGACGAAACTCCGGTTCTCCACAAGCTCCGTCGCGAGTGCGGACCGGATCAGATAATCAAGTTCTTCCGGCGCCGCGGACGCCTTCAGCTCGGCAATGCCCTCATTCAGCCCGGTATCGCGGATACGGGGCATCGGGCGCTGCAGTGTCTTCTGTGCCAGATGATTGATCTGGTCGACATAGGCGAACAGCGTTTCGCGACGCTCGTTCGCATTCGTGTCTTCCAGCTTCGCGGCCTGGAATGTCGCCACCTTGGCCACGGCAGAGAAAAGCAGCGTGCCGTCATCCAGCAGGCGCTTCATCTCGCGCGCTGAGTGCATGGCTTCGGTTGCTGTCAGATTATGTTTGTCGAGATAAGCTCGGAACAGACGGTTGATCGTCGTCCGGCCATCCGTCGCATAGAAGTCATCAAGCGTGTAGCAGACCGGCGCATCGTCGATATTCTGGATGAAGACCTTCTCGTCACCCTTCGGCTTTATCCGCTCGAAGAGGATGTCTTCAGGACCCAGACTGTTAACAGGCTTGCCGGTGTCGGATACGACCCGAACCCCCTCATTCCCGGCCCGGGAGAGGATCTTCATGGCTTCGGCCTGAGCACTCTCCTTCGACGTCTCGGTGGCCACGATTGACCACGATCCGTCACGGAGCGTCAGTATTTCGAATACCTTATTTGAACTACCAAACACGTGTGTACCCGCACTTACTTTCTGTCTTCAACCGACCCTTTCAGCGATATTCTCTCGCATGTTTGGTCGATATTAGCGCGAATTTATAGCTAATAGAAACTTAACACTCTTCCACAGCAACTCAAACACGAATGCGATTGAGTTGAAGTCACGGGATAAAATGCAATTCCTGTGCCTGTTTGCACAACATTCAAAATTTCGATAAATCGCAGTCATGAACGGCTGGAATTGCCCGGGCACTCCAAAAGCCGCTCATGCGGCCATGAGCCAGAAGGCATGGCCAGAAGACAGGTGCCGGGATTATTCAGCGAAATGGCAGGCAACTTTATGCCCGGTCGAAAGTTCACGCCAGGCAGGTACCTCGGCGGAGCAACGCGCTTCCGCGACAGGGCATCGCGTGTGGAAACGGCATCCGGAAGGTTTGTTGAGGGGGGACGGAATTTCGCCCTCCAGCTTCTGCGCCTTGCCCCGGTCGTCAGGATCGAGCGACGGGATCGCGGACAGCAATGCTTTCGTATAGGGATGCTTTGGCCCGCTGAACAGCTCACGGCTCGGCGCCATTTCAACAATCGCCCCCAGATACATCACCGCCACATAATCGCAGGTGTGGGCCACAACGCTGAGATCGTGGCTGATGAACAGGAAGGTGATGTCCATATCCTTCTGCAATGATTTCAGAAGGTTCAGGATGTCCGCCTGAATGGACACATCGAGTGCCGCCACACTCTCGTCCGCGACAAGGAATTTCGGCTCGCAGACAAGGGCACGCGCGATGGAAATGCGTTGCCGCTGGCCGCCGGAGAAGGCATGCGGGAACCGCCGCAGATGCTCCAGGTTCAACCGGCACTTCGCGGCGATCTCCCGGACGCGCTCATCGGTTTCCGCCCGCGACTTGGTGAGTTTCATGACTTCCAGCGGCTCGGCAATAATGTCTCGCACCGTCATGCGTGGGCTGAGCGCCGCATAGGGATCCTGGAAAATCAGCTGCGCGCGGCGGCGATATTCCTTCAGCTCGGCCTTGCTCATCATCGCGACATCGAAATCGACATCCTTGTCGCGATACCGCACCTCGCCGTCCGATATCGGCGCTGCCTTGAGGATTGCCCGGCCGAGCGTGGTCTTGCCGGAACCGCTTTCGCCGACCAGTCCGAAGAAAGACCCGCGGGGTATATCCAGCGACACCTCATCCACCGCCTTCAGAACATTGCCGCCGCCAAGAAGGCCTTTGCCGACACCGAAATGAACGGAGAGGTTATTCACCCAGACATGACTATCCTGAACGCTCACGACACGGTCTCCCGGGCTGTTTCAACCGCGACGCAAGCCGCCTGGTGACTTGCCGACACATTGACCGCATCGGGCCGGACCGCATCACAGGTGCCCGGGATGAATTTCGGGCACCTTGTGTGAAACACACAGCCGTCCGGGCGCTCAAGCGGGCTCGGAATATCGCCGGGCACAGGTGTCAGCGGCTCATCCAGATGATCCAGCTTTGGCAATGCATTGAGCAGGCCCTGGGTATAGGGATGCGCCGGCGTGCGGATCACCTCGCGCACACTGCCCGTTTCCATCACCCGGCCGAGATACATCACCGCCACGCGGTCCGCCGTTTGCGCGATCACACCCAGATCGTGAGTGATGAACAGGATGGCCATGCCGAACTCGCCGATCAAATCCTTCATCAGATCGATCACCTGGGCCTGGATGGTCACGTCCAGCGCCGTGGTCGGCTCGTCCGCGATCAGCAGCTTCGGCTTGGTCGAGAGTGCCATGGCGATCATCGCCCGTTGCCGCATGCCGCCGGAAAATTCGAACGCGTATTGATCTATCCGCTTGCCTGCATCGGAAATGCCGACCCGGTCCAGCATCTCAACCGAAAGCTCCCGCGCCTGCTTTTTATTCATCGTGCTGTGCAACAGAAGCTGCTCGATCATCTGGTCGCCGATGGTGATGGCCGGCGCGAAGCTCGCCATCGGCTCCTGAAAGATCATCGAGATGGCACCGCCGCGGATGATTTTCAGATCCTTCTGTTTCGTCAGGGACAGGATATCCACCGGCCCCTCCTCCAGATTGAGCGTGATACTGCTCTCCGGGCCATAGACCGTGTTACCCGCATTCAGCTTCATCAGCGCTTTCGCGGTCACCGACTTGCCGGAACCGCTCTCGCCAACCAGCCCGAGCACTTCTCCGGCAGCGATATCGAAGGAAACATTATCGACCGTGGTGATCAGGCCTTCATCGGTCCTGAACTGCACCGTCAGATTGCGGACGGAAAGAAGCGGTGCCGCCATCATTTGTGATCCGAATAAGGGTCGGCCGCGTCGCGCAGCCCGTCGCCGACAAAGACGAAGGCCAGCACCATGCCGACAAAGAAAATGACCGGGATGAAGTACCACTGATAATTCAGCAACACGTCCGCGCTGGTAACGCTCTGGAGCAGCACGCCGAGTGAATTAACCGGTTCCTTCAGGCCGAGGCCGATGAAGCTGAGAGCGGTTTCCGAGAGCACCATGTAGGGGAACGAAATCACCAGATCGACGATGATGTAGCTGGTGAAACTCGGCAGCAGATGGCGCCGGATGACATGGCTGGGAGAGGCACCGCACATCCGGGCAGCCAGCACATATTCCTGGTTCCGCTCGGTCAGCAAGTGCGTCCGGACACGCCGGGCCAGCGTTGGCCAGCCGATGAAGCCGAGAATAATGGAGATGAAGAAGAACCGGGCTTCCGAACTCCAGTCGTCCGGAACGAACGCGGCCAGAGCCATGAACAGCGGGATCGCCGGCACGGTCCTGATCGCGTCCGTGAACATCTGCAGGCAGCCATCGATCCAGCCGCCGAAATAACCGGACACGCCACCGATCACCAAAGCCAGCACGAAACTGATGAAAACGCCGATGGTGCCGACGGCAAGTGAGGTATAGATCGCGTGCAAGGTGCGGGAAAAAATGTCCTTCCCGGCATGGTCCGTCCCGAAGAGATGGATGCCGCCCTTGTCCACGCCGAACAGGTGCGTGGTCATCCGGAACCCCGGGATCGAGATATCCAGCGCCTCGCCCGGCAGGTTCAGCTCAAAACTGAACATCCGGTATTCCCAGCCGGTCGGAAACAGCTCGACATAGCGCCGCTGCTCCGTGTTGATTTCCGTCACCCAGCGAAAGTTCGTCTTGATCGAGCGGGTCCGCTCCAGCGTGTGCAGGAAGGGTCGCAGGGAGCAGCCGTTGTGATCGCAGAACATCGGAATCTGCGGCGCGCCGTTCTGATACTCCTTGTCGCGCCCCGCAATGGTCGGATCATACGGGGAGAGAAAGGGCGCGAAGAAGCCCATGAGGGTAATGGTGATCAGCACCATGCCGGCGATCATCGCCGCCCTGTTTTTCTTGAAGCGCGCCCAGACGAGTTGCATCTGGCTGGCCGTGAAATAGGCTTCCCTGGATTTCTGGTCCGCGCTTTTCACTGGCGCGCCCGTGACTGTCTGATCGACCATCGTCCTAGCCCCCCATCACGCTTTTGCGCACCCGCGGATCGATCACCGAGAGCAGGATATCGGTCACGAAATTGAGCGACACGATGGAAGCCGTCAGCATGAAGATGATCGCCCCCGCGAGCTGCTGGTCATTCGACCGCGCCAAGCCTTCCAGCAGCAGGGAGCCAGCTTCCGAAAGTGTCAGGATCACCGCCACGATAGGCAGTTCGTTGAAAACACGATTCAGGTCGAACCCGAGGGAATTGATGATCGGGCCGAGGGCATGGCGGGCCGGATAGCGCCAGAGCAGCTTGCCGCCGGTCACCCCCCGCGCCCGTGCCGCCGTGACATAGAGTTTGCCGTATTCGTCCGACATCAGCGCCCGCACGGTCTGCAGGGCGAAGGCCGTGGCGGACCAGCCGAGAATGAAGATCGGCAGCCAGGCGTGCGACAGGAAATCGATCACCCGGTCATAAGACCAGGGCGCGTCCCGGAACTCCTTTGAGAACATACCCGTCAGGGTGTCGCCAAAGACCATGGTGGAGAACAGCATGATCATCAGCGCCAGCAGGAAATTTGGCAGGGCAAGACCGAGATAGGAGACCAGCCGCAGACCGTTATTCATGCCCGGGCTTGCCACCGTCGCCGATATGATGCCGACGGGCAATGCGATCAGGTAGGCGACCAGAAGGGCTGTGAAACAGATCCCGAGGGAAACCCAGATCTTCTCGCCGAGAAGCTGGTTGATATTGACGCGCAGGATGCAGCTATCGCCGAAATCGCCACGCAGAAACACATTGCCGACCCAACCCGCCCAACGCTGGATATAGGGCTTGTCGAGGCCAAGGCGTTTCTCTTCAGCCCGGATATTCTCGATGCTGATCTGCTCGCCCTGGGTGTTCTTGAAGGCGAGATACCGTTCCGCGCAGTTCCCCGGCACCATCTCCATCAAGGTGAAGACGATAAAGGAAACCAGCAACAGCGTGATCACGGCCATGGCCGCGCGCGTGCAGGCAAATTGAATTAATCTCAGCATATCCCCGCCCCCGTCGGTCTTAGATTGACCGATCTTTTGAGGTCATCAATCTAAAGCCGACGCGGTCAGGACCGGAGCAGATGCCCCGGTCCCGCCGCGCGGAGATCATCAGTTCTCGTCAGCAAGGAACCATTGCTGCGGACGATAGGGATAGGTCCGGTAATATTCGTAGGACCAGGTCTTGAACTCCGGGAAGTTCTTCAACGCGTTCCGGTGATAGATCGGGTTCGGCGCCTGCACCGTACCGAGGAAGAGCAGGTTCTCGGTCATGTTCTGGACAAGACGCTGTCCGATCTCGGCGGATTCCTTCGTGCCCACCGGAGCGGACTGGAAGGCATCGATGTCCGCCAGCATCTCGTCGACATATGCCGGCGGCTTGACGCCCTTTGCGCCCTTGCTGTCGACATATTCGGCCCAGAGCATGCCCGTGCGTCCGCCGAAATAATTCTCGAACGGCGGCTGGAACAGCTCGGAATTGCCGAGCACGATGGCCAGCGGCTGACCCTTCTGCCACATCAGCACATCAAGCTGGTTGGAAGACTGAGCCGACCGATATTCGTCCGGGGTCACTTCCTTCACCGTCGCCTTGACGCCGACATTGGTCCAGTGCTGGGCCACCAGCTCTGCGACCTGACCGGGCATGCCCTGCGTCGCGAACTGCAGGTTCAGCACCAGCGAAGCGCCACTCGGCAGGTCCCGGGCACCGTCGCCATCCTTGTCGACCACGCCGATCTCATCGAGCAGCTTCTTGGCCAGATCGGGATCAAACTGGGCGTAATGCTTTTCCCATTTCGGATCGATGAAATCCGGGGTCGGCGAGAAAGCCACATACTGCTTTGGCTGACCGAGATCGAAGAAGGCAACCTCGTTGATTTCTTCCCGGTTCATCGCCACCGACATGGCCTGGCGGAATTTCAGGTCGCCGAAGACCTTGCGTTTTTCCTCATCCGTCGAGGTGACGTTGAAGGAAAAGGTCGGCATGGCGATGGTCGGCTTCAGGTCGACCGTGTAGCCGCCCTTTTCCTGGTTCTCCAGCATGATCGGCGCCGACGGAAGCTGCATGGACTGCGACTTGTAGTCGATCTCGCCGTTCACGGCCTTCAGGATGCGCACCTCGTTCTCGTTGATGTGCACTTCGTCGATTTCGCTGATGTAGGGGAGCTGATTCCCCGCCGTGTCGACCATGTGGAAATACGGGTTCGCCACCAGGTGACGTCCCTCGGTCGATTCAGCCACGACGATATGGGATTCCAGCGTCGGGTAAACGCCCTTCGGCATTTTCGGCGCTTTCTCCGGGTCCGACAGCATGATCGAGGGCGTGTCGGTCCAGTCCGAATTTCCGTAATAGGCGGAAATCACCGCATAGCCGCTCTCGAAGCCGAGCTCTTTCGCCTTCGCGTCCGCATCCGGGTTGTATTTCGGATGGAACATGCCGAGGAAATGCTTCGGCATGAAGGGCTGGGAATAATGCGTCGCGAAGTGGGCGAGCAGACCCGGTTTCGGTGCCGGCAGGTTGAACACCACGGTCTGCGGATCGGGCGTTTCCACCGTCATCCGCTCGCCGGCGACCAGCACGTAATCCTTCGGGCTTTTGATGATGTTCTCATCGAACACCATGTCGTCGTACCAGAACTTGATGTCCTCGGACGTGAATGGCGCACCGTCGGACCATTTGTGGCCCTTGCGGAGCGTCATGGTCAGCTTCGTGAAGTCGCTGTTCCATTCCCAGCTCTTGGCCACGTTCGGCACGATCGTCGCGAGATCGTCGCTGTAACGCACCAGACTGACATGCCGGACGGACAGCAGATCGGACGTACCGGCTTCCGGCGCATTCGACAGACCGTCGAGAACGCCGCCATAGGTGCCTATTTCGGCATACGGCACGACCACCAACGGCTCTGACGGAAGGCGTTCGGCCAGCGCGGGGAGCGCGCCGTTGCCCTGAATCCTGCCATTCAGATCAGCCGATTTCGGGTTCCCGGCAAAGGCCAGCTTGCAGCCTGCCACGGATTCAAATTCGGCCAGTTCATACTGTTGCGGAAAGGCCCCCGCCTTCACGCCCTTCATATCGGCCACGGTCATCGGCGGGCAATCGGCTGCCGCCGTACCGGCAAAAGCGCAAAGCGCCAAACCAGCAAACAAAACTCTCTTACTCATGAAGACCCCCTGTTTTTTTGTTGAAGACCCTCCACCCAAGGATCTCCGTTACACGATACAAACCCTCCGTTTATTCATACCGCATTGCAATATGATGACGGTTTGTGAAATCGATTACCAGCATCATTTGTTGCCGATAGAGAGTCCCCATACGCCTATAGGTAAACTTTTGATGTAATTGGAAGAATTTTTAATGTGCGGCGCAACATCACGGTTGCCGGATCAATGCCGGCAACCGCTGCCTGCATTATACTTTTCGCTGAAACTTTTTCTCGAGCCGCAGTGCCAAAACTGCGGCCGGAATGGACACCAGCAAGAAAAACACTCCGACTAATGTCATCGGCTCCAGATACTTGTAATGGCTATTACTGAAGATGTTTGCAGCATTGAACAGTTCCACCACGGTGATTGCCGCCAGCAACGGAGTTTCCTTGAACATCGTGATGAGATAGTTGGCAAGCGGAGGGATCATCGGTGGAATTGCCTGTGGCAGCACGACATAGCGCCATGTTTGCACCGCGCTATAGTTCAGCGAGCGTGCAGCCTCCCATTGCCCTTTCGGGATATTTTCAATCCCTGCACGGAACACTTCGGACGTGTAGGTACTGAAATGCAACCCGAGTCCGATCACACCGGCAAGAAAGGGCGAAAGAAAGATCCCCAGATCAGGCAGCACATAAAATAGAAAATAGAGCTGCACGAGCAGCGGCGTGCGCCGGACGAATTCCGATGACCAGTAGGAAAAAAAGGCCAGTGGCTTGACCGACGACATTTTCAAGATAGCCAGCGCGAGCCCGAGCACGTACGCAAGAACGGCTCCGACCAATGTTGCCTGCACCGTGACAACCAGTCCGGTAGCCAAGCGCGGCATTACGGCAAAGGCTACATCCCAGCTCCATTCCATGATCAGCCTCCCTGCCTGGCAACGGTGTTACGGCCTCTGGAGAAACGTTTTTCCAGCTGTTTCATACCGCTGAGCAGAATTGTAGAAATGAGGAAGTAAATCACCAGGATCGCGAGGAACGGCTCAAGTGTCAGGGCCGTCTGCGAGCGGACGATCTGCGCCATATAGGTCAGATCCGCGATCGTGATCAGCGACGCGACCGCTGTAAGCTTGAGGAGTTCGATCAGCAGGTTGCCGAAGGAAGGCAGCATGACGGGGATAGCCTGCGGGATCAGCACATAACGATAACGCTGATAGACGGTATAATTCAGAGCGGTCGCAGCTTCGCTCTGCTCCTTCGCCACCGATTTCACGGCGCTCCGCACAACTTCCGAGCCATAGCTTCCGAGGTTACAGCCGCAGGCCACAATACCGGCCAGCATCGGAGGCAGAAACAATCCCCAGAGCGGCAACACAAAATACATGAAAAACATCTGCACGAGTGCGGACGTTCCCCTGAAAAATTCAAGATAGACGACAGCCGACCAGCGGACCGCCCGATATCGCGACATCCGGGCCAGACCAACAATGAAGGAAATAGCAAGAGCCAGAACGGCGCTTGCCAGGGTCAACTCAATCGTCGTCAGGGTGCCTTGCCAAAGCAGAGGCGCATATTCAATGACCGCGTCCATACAAATCTCCAGGCAGTCCTGCGGCCTGGGCCGCCGTCCTGTTTACAGACGGCGGCCACCGACCGGTCCGGGCGGGAACACTCGGTCGACCGGGATCAGTTACCCGGGCAGAAGTCGTCGCGTTTGACGCTGAGCGTTGCCTCGGTCGAGAAACCATACGGCTCGATGATCTCGGCGAACTCACCGCTTTCCTTCAGCTCCTTCAACGCCTTGTCGTAAAGATCGCGGAACTCCGTATCTTTCGGATTAAACGCGGCACCGGCACATCCCATCGGCACTCCCGCGACCGGCATAACCAGTTCGAGCTTTGGGTCGTTGGTCTTGCGAAGAAGGTCCTGGGTTCCCAGACCAGACAGTGCGAACACATCCACACGTCCCTGCTGCAGCATCTTGATGCCGCTCGGCGGATCGGTGAACACCTTGATCTGTTCCGGCTTGACCCCGCGCTCCAGCGCATATGCTTCTTCAGCACAACCGGCGCAGGTCGTCATCGTCACCTCGGGATTGGAGGCGATATCCTCATACGTCATGATCTTGTGGGGATTACCCGCCGCGACGGCAAAAGCCTCGGCGCCGCACAGGTCCGGCTCGGAATAAATGATAGACTCACAGCGCTTGGGTTTGATGTAGAGACCCGAGGTTGCCATGTCGACACGGCGTGCCTGGAGTGCGGGAATCATCGCGCCATAGGGCACGATCTGCGATCTCAGCTCGGGAACGCCGAGCTTCTTCATCACCGCGCGCGCAACATCCGGCGCAGCCCCCGTGACATAGCCATCGGACTTGATGTCGCTATAGGGCGGCTCATTCGCAACCGCGACCGTAGCGTAACCACGTTCCCGAATTTCATCCAGGGTGCCGGCATTGGCAGAGACCGGCATGACGGTCATGACCAGAGCCCCAAAAATGACTGCTTTCAGCAGCCCCCCCGCATTGACATGTTTCATCAAATTCTCCATTTACCGATTGCAGACAAAAGTCTCCCAGAAGAGCTCTCTCGTAATTTTGTCAGTTGATGTTTGAGAGAAAATTCCGGAGAAAACTGCGCGTTCTCTCCTCTTTCGGATCGGTGAAGATCTGATCCGGACTACCGGATTCAACGATCTTTCCTTTCTCGAAAAACAGCACCCGGTCGGCGAAATCCCGGGCGAAATTCATTTCGTGCGTCACCGTAAGCATCGTTGTGTCGGTCTCGACCGCAAGGCGCCGCAAAACCGCCAGAACTTCCTCGACAAGCTCCGGGTCAAGGGCAGACGTGACCTCGTCGAACAGCATAATTTTAGGATCCATTGCAAGCGCACGCGCTATTGCCACACGCTGCTGCTGGCCGCCTGAAAGCTGATGGGGGTAATGATCCTGTTTGTCAGCCAGCCCGACCATGGCCAGCATATCGCCCGCCTTGTCTCGCGCCTGCGCCTTAGAAGTCTTCCGGATCAGGACCTGGGGTTGCTCGATATTCTCGATTGCGGTCAAGTGCGGGAACAGGTTGAACTGCTGAAACACCATTCCAACGCCGGTTCGCATCCTGCGAAGGTGCCGTTCGCCCGCCCGGACGCGCACCCCGTTTCTTTCCTCATGCCAGAGAGACTCTCCGTCGAGCCTCACATCCCCGCCACTGATATCCTCAAGCGTCATCAGGATGCGCAGGATCGTGGTTTTCCCGGAGCCACTTGGCCCGATCAACGCGAGTTTCTCACCCGCTTTCACATGGAGATTGAGATCGTCAAGAACTCTCAAATCTCCAAAAGACTTTGAAACGTCCCGGAATTCGATGATCTGGTCCACAATGCCCCCCGCTAAACCAAGGTCAATCCGGCCGCAAAGAGCCGACATCCGGTGCCTGTCGCACCGAAACCCGATCCTCCCCTTGGCTTTTGTTTATCAGCGGACGCCCGTAGACCGGAGCACGCCTCTTTGCCTTATCCCTGTTTTCCGGAGCCGTTACCGGCACCGGAAATAGACCAGCAGCATGCGTTCTTCATGACGCCTGTTTCTGTTGATCGTAAAAGTATGCTAGCAAAGGAGATTGACCCAACACGGTCATAAAAATATAAATAATGATAAAATTATTCATAATATAACCAAAAGTGACCAAGAATGCCCAAAACAGATCTGTCTGATACCGACTTGGTGATTCTGAGGTTATTGCAGGCTAATGCCCGTGAACGACTTGAGACCATCGCTTACGAGACAGGCCTCTCCGTATCAACAGTTCAGCGGCGGATCCGCACGCTTCGAGACGAAGGCGCAATCCTGAGCGAGACGGCGCTGATAGACCCTGCTGCCACGGGATACCAGATGACCTTCATCATCCTGGTTGAACTGGAGCGCGAACGTATCGATCAAATAGACGCCTTTCGCCGCAAGGCGCGTGCCGAAGAGCAGGTGCAGCAATGTTATTACATCACCGGTGAGGCCGACTTTGCCTTGATCGCCCTGGCCAAAGACATGGAAGACTACCGCGACCTCACGCAACGCCTGTTTTTCGAGGACACGAATGTCAAACGGTTCCGGACTTCGGTTGTCATGGACAGGACCAAGATCGGCATGCATGTCCCGCTGAACGCCTGACAGCGCAACCAAAGATATCGACCCGGCCTGAGATGCGCCGGGTCGATATTCAAAATCCGGTTTGATCAGGGCAGCTTATTCGCCACCCTCACCCGACACAGACATGTGTTTGGCGATATAGGCGGGCTCCCCCATACGGGAAATCAGGTTGAGCTGCAGGTCGAGCCAGGACATGTGCCCCTCCTCTTCCAGGGCGATTTTCTCGAACAGAACGCGGGAGCCGATATCGCCTTCTTCCGCTGCGTCGCGGGCAGCTTCGGTGTAGAACTTGATGGCGCCCTTTTCATCGTCGAGGTCAGCCTGGAACATGTCATTCAGCGACTGGGCCCGCATCGGCGCCTTGTCGAAGCGGAGTTCCGGCTCGCCATCCAGGAACAGGATACGTTCGATGAAGGCATCGGAATGCCCCAGTTCCTCCTGCATCTCCTCGCGCATCTGGGAAGCCAGACGGTCGATGCCCCAATCGTCGAGGACATGCGAGTGAAGCTGATACTGGTGCGCCGCCGTCAACTCCATGCTGAGGGCTTTCTGCAGATTTTTCAGGGTTTTCTTGTTAGCCATCTCGGCACCTGTCTCCGTTTTCCTACGATTAAGTCTCTGGAGGTTCAATGCGCCGGAACGGAATTTGTTCCAGGCAAAAAACCTGCTGAGCATCACATGGTCAAAGGCAGACACCGCAACCATAGGTCATATTGTCGCTGGCACGCTCATACCCGGCCCGGCCTACCGGGATCGCGGTCCCGCACCGGCGAGCCAGCCGCTCAAACGCACTAGCAAATTATTGCACATTCATGACAGCATATGCGCCATGCTGGGGCAGGCCTGCCCTCGTCCCGGCCACGGGTAACGAAAGGGTCAGACCATGCACTATCTCCTCAAAACCACCGCACTCGCCGGCCTCACCGCCGTCGCCCTCAGCTTCGGCGCGGCCGGTGCCGCGAATGCGGAAGACATCAAAGCCAATGACGGGCTGAATGCCACCTATTGGGTGCAGAACGCCGTCGAATACAAGGCCAATGCCTACGCACTTTACCAGCTCGCCATGCTGCGTCTCGACCAGGCGCTTGCCGACAAGAGCTGGACCGCGGCGCTGGAACAGACCGGCGATTACCAGTCCAAGCCTCCGGCTGTGATCCTCGATATCGACGAGACCGTGCTCGACAATTCGGCCTACCAGGCCTGGGTCGTCGAGAAGGACACGTATTACAGCTCGAAAACCTGGACCCCGTTCGTGGAAAGCCAGACATCCCGCGCCATTCCCGGCTCGCTTGAATTCACCAAATACGCCAAGTCGAAAGGCGTGAAGGTGATCTATGTCACCAATCGCAAGGCCCATGAGGAAGACGCCACACGGGCCAATCTGAAGAAGTTCGGCTATCCGGTCGACGAGGACACCGACGTTGTTCTGGTGCGCGGCGAGAAAGAGGAATGGAAGTCCTCCAACAAAACCCCGCGCCGCGAGGCCGTGGCCGCGACCTACCGCGTGCTTCTGCAACTCGGCGACAATCTCGGTGACTTCACGGACGAGAATGTAAAAGGCTCGCCGTCAGAACGCCTGGCAACCTACGAAAAGTATCAGGCCATGTGGGGCAAGCAGTGGATCATGTTCGCCAACCCGACCTACGGGTCCTGGGAAGGCGCCGCGATCAACAACAACTGGAAAGCCTCCAGCTCCGAGAAACGCGCCATGAAGCATGCCATCATGGATGAGTGGGAAGGCCCGAAGTAATCTCCGGGACCACCTCGGAAATCCTGTGCGGCAGCCCGGCTTCGTCCGGGCTGCTTTCATTTCCGCCGCTGGTCTGCCGCTGGCGCCTTAACTGCTGACAGGGACCGGAAGCCAAATCAGCTTCCATCGGCATCCTGCAGGGTTTTCTCCTGTGCGGCGGCGATCCGGTCCGGCGGAAAACGAACCGTGACCGTGGTTCCTTCGGAGAGCCTGCTTTCGATCTTCACCGCGGCGCCATGCAGTTCGGCGAACCGCCCGGTCAAGGGCAAGCCCAGCCCGGTACCCTCATGCGTCACCGCACTGTTGCTGCGCAACTGGCCGAAAGGCTGCATGACCATGTCGATATGCTCGGGGGCAATGCCGACGCCAGTGTCGCGCACGCCAAGATCAAGTCCTCCATCGGGTGCAACAGAAGCGAACACCGCGATCCTGCCCTGCTCTCCGGTAAACTTCACGGCATTGGACAGGATATTGATCAGTATCTGAAGAACCAGCCGCTCATCACCGATCAAAACCGGAAGAGCCTCGTCCACGTCTATAGTGACTGTTTGCTGTTTCTCCTGGCTCCGCTGCCGGATAAGGGTCACTGCCCGCTCAATGACAGCGATCAGTTGAATGCGTGTCTCATACAGTTCGATCTCACCGGCTTCGATTTTCGCGAGATCCAGGATGTCATTGATAACATTCAGCAGATGCAGACTGGCACTGTGAATGGCCGAGGCATATTCCGTCGTTTTCTCTTCGGAGACCAGACGCTTGTCTCCGCTCTTCACAATTTCGGAGAAGCCGAGAATGGCATTGAGCGGGGTTCGCAGCTCATGGCTCATGAGTGCCAGGAATTCCGTCTTGGCCCGGTCAGCCGCCTCGGCCGCCGCCTGGGTCTTGCGCAGCAGCTTGAGCTCTTCGTTCCGCAGTTCGACCATATGCTGCAGATCCTGCTCGCGCGCTCCAATCAGTCTGAACAGAGAGCGTTGCCGCAGGAAAAAGAACCCGACGATCAAAAGGACCGCAATGGCAAGCACGGCCGAGAATTGATAGGCGATAAGAGCCCGTTTTTCATTCGTCTGGAAGCGCACGAAATCCTGTTGGAAAGACAGCCATATATCCTGCTCGATATGCTCCGCATCGCGATGAATGCGAACCATGTTCTCATGGAACTCGTCAACCAGCGCCGAAGCTTCTTCAATGCTCCGGACCATTTCACTGATTTCGACGTTACGGCGAAGAAACGGCACGAGGCCGCCGGCCAGCGTCTGGTCATCAGAGAGCGCGCTTGAAGCAAAGCCGATTGCCGCCTTGCTGTAGTTAGCCGCCTCTACAAGCTGGTCCTTCTCACCGGTATGGAGGTAGCCGAGAAAGGCCTGATAGCCCCGGCTGGCAAGCGTGGAGACCTTGAAAACATGACGCATCGAGTCCGTTTTCAGCATCGTCTCGTCGGATTCAGCAATCCTCGCAGGGACCCGGCCGAATTCCCGATTGAAATACAGCCCGGCCCCGATGGCCAGAAGCAGCACGATCATTGCAATCACGATATAGCGGTAGGAGGTCACTCGAAACTGATCTCCTGAATCATCCAGAGCCATTTGGGAAGTTTTGCACGATGGGCCGCCTCATCCGGGCTGAAATCCGCAAAAACGATCCGGGCGGGCCCTTTTTGCTCCAGCCCGAAACGCTCTCCGCGCAGTTTCGTGACCAGCAGGATTCTGAATTCTTGCCATTCGGCTTTCTCAAAGGTGATCCGGTAATCGTCAATTGCGATGACCTTGATCGACGTCACCGAAGGGTCGCCATACTTGGCGACAAACTGGTCAAGCATGACCCCTGAATACCGCACCCGAAGCTTTTCGTATGGATTGTAGACCTTCTCTTCGGCAGCGCCGATCCGGTCAATCTCATCGAGGGTGACATCATGCTCGATGCCGAGAGCCGTTTTCCCCGTCAACCGGATGGTTTCCGCCACGGCATCACCGGTCCACGAGGCGAACATGCTGCATGCCACAAGGGTCGCGGCAAAGCCGCGCCGGGACAGCAGGTCACACCGGAAAGCGGATGCAAAGGTGGAAAAGAGATAAAAGATTCCAGACATTCTCCACCCTCCAGGTTGAACATTCTATTTGACCGAATTGCCGAAGAAGGACCCTCTCCGGAGCCAGAAGATCAACCTATAAGACACACTTCGTTAACCAATCCTGAACAAATAGCTCCATTTCCGGCTACAGGAACGGCCAAAAACAATGCTTCTTCGAATATTCACGCTCACAAATAGGATTGTTGACAATCCTATAATCTCACATAAATACTCGCGATAGATACCCTGCACAACCGGACCAGCCATGCGCCCTTCACAGATCCGCTTTATCTCGTTCGACTGCTACGGAACCCTGACCAATTTCCGTGTCGGCGAACTGACAGGACAACGGCTGGCCGATCTCGTTGAGCCAGCTTCAATGGCCCGTTTCCTGGAGGATTTCACGGCCTATCGGTTTGATGAAGTGCTTGGGGACTGGAAACCCTACGCGGACGTTCTTCATCGGGCGCTGGAACGCAGCTGCCGACGCTGGAATGTTACCTTCAGGCCAGAGGATGCCGCTGCCATCGTTGAAGCAGTCCCGACCTGGGGGCCGCATGCCGACGTCCCGGAGCCGCTGGCCCGCGTCGCAAAAGAGATCCCCCTGGTCATTCTTTCCAATGCCGCAGACAGCCAGATCCAGTCCAATGTCGATCTGCTCGGCGCGCCCTTTCACGCGATCCTCACGGCAGAAGGCGCCCAAGCCTATAAGCCCCGCCTGCGCGCCTTCGAATACATGTTCGACACGCTCGGCTGCAGGCCGGAGCATATGATGCATGTCTCCTCCAGCCTGCGATACGATCTGATGTCCGCCAGCGACCTGCGGATCGGCCATCGCGTTTTCGTCGACCGTGGTCACGGGCCGGGCAATCCCGCCTATGGCTATCAGGCGATCCCGGATATCGGCGGCCTGCCCGGCCTGCTCGGCATTGCTTAAGGACACCCGCAGATGGCCGCACCGAGCCCTATAGAAAGGGTCACTCTTCCCATCCAGATCGCCGACCGGCTACGCGCCGATATTCTGGCTGGTCTCTATCCCGGTGGCGCCCAATTGCTGGAAGCCGAACTTGCCCTCACCTTCGGCGTCAGCCGGGGGCCGCTGCGCGAAGCCATGCAGCGGCTTGTCCAGGAAGGCTTACTGCGCAGCGCACCGCACCGGGGAGTGTTCGTCACCGAAGTGGACGAGGACGATCTTCTGGATGTGTTTTTCGTCCGGGAAACGCTCGAGACGGCAGCCATCCGGAAAATCTGTTCGGAGGGAAGGCAAGGCATTGTTGCCGATGCCTTGACGGAAATCGCAGAGCGTATGGACCGTGCTCTCAAAGGCGGGGACACCGCAGCGGGGGGCGATCTCGATTTCGAGTTCCACCGTACGCTGGTCGACGCGGCCGAAAGCGACCGCCTGTCCCGCACATATGCCACCGTCCAGGCGGAAACCCGGCTTTGTCTCCACCGCCTGATGGGCGGCTATCGCAGCAGCAAGGACCTCGCCGAAGAACATTTCAGGCTGGCGAAGGCAATCCGTTCTCAAGACATCGGCGCGATAGAGACCGAATTGCAGCAGCACCTCAGCAACCCGGCCCGCTATCTCCGCAAAGCAGGCGGCACCGCCTTCTCCTGATATTCCACGGAAACCGCACATTATGTCCTTCAGTTTTTCACCGGTCACAACGGATGATCTGGAAAGCATCGTCTCCCTGGTCCAGGCTGTTTCCTGGCCTCATCGTCCGGCAGACATTGATCTGATGATCCGTCTCGGAGGCGGCCGTCTGGTGCATGACGACAGCACCGGGCAGGTGCTTGGTGCCGGCCTCAACTGGGTCTTTGGAAATGCCCTGGCGCGGCTCGGTCTCATCATCATCGCGCCGGAAAGCCAGGGGCGCGGCATAGGCCGAAAGCTGGTCACCCAGTTACTTGAAGATATCGGCCCGCATCCGGTCGTGCTGCTGGCGACGGATGCCGGGCGGCCGCTCTATGAGTCCCTCGGTTTCACAGCCTTCGATACGTCCACTCAGTATCAGGGAACCTACGACGGAGCTCCGTCCCCCGACCCGCGCATTCGACCAGGGACAGATGCCGACATGGAAAAGATAAGCGATCTGGACGCACCGGCTTTTGGCGCACGGCGCGCGCATGCCCTGGAGCAGCTCGCCTCGGCTGGCGAGGTTTCTGTCCTGAGTGAGAACGGCGCCCTGACCGGATATGCGATTGCGCGCCCTTTCGGGCGGGGAACAGCCATCGGTCCGATCGTCGCGGAAAACGAGGCCGACGCCATCACCCTGTTCCGTGCCCTCGCCCGTCCGGGATTTGTCCGCGTCGATTGCCCGGCCGACGCCTCCGAACTGATCGCGCATCTGATGGAAAGCGGGCTTGAGAATGTCGGCACCTCCCCCGTCATGTTCCGGGGGGAGTGGAGTGCACCCGACGGCCCGCACCGGGTTTACGGCCTCGCCAGCCACGCCCTCGGCTGACAGACAGGAGAGTTTGGATGGATCGCATCATCGTCATCGGCAAAGGCATGATCGGCAGCGCCGCCGCGCGGCATCTCGCCGGCCTCACCGACGGCATTACCCTGATCGGCCCGGACGAGCCGGCCGACTACGCCTCTCAC
>NZ_CAXBDC010000066.1:0-26556 GCF_963974195.1 uncultured Nisaea sp. | reverse complement strand
CCGCCCTGCGGCATGGAGAACGGGTTGTGCGAGAAGTCGATCTTGCCGGTCGCTTCGTCCAGCTCGAACATCGGGTAATCGACGATCCAGCAAAGGCGGAACGTGTCCTTCTCGACGATATCGAGATCGTTGCCGAGTTTCACGCGGGCGGTGCCGGCCAGTTTGGCGGCTTCGCTTTCCTTGCCGGCGGAGAAGAAGATGGCATCGCCATCGCCCATGCCGGTCTGCGCTTTCAGCTCCGCGATCTTTTCCGGCGTCAGGCGGTTCGCGATCGGGCCGCGGGCCTCGCCGTCACCGAAGATAATGTAACCCATGCCCGGCGCGCCTTCGCCCTGGGCCCAGCTGTTCATCCGGTCGCAGATTGCCCGACTGCCGCATTTCGGTCCCGGCACGGCGCGGACCACACCGCCACCGGCAATGACCTTGGCGAAAACGGCGAAATCGCTGTCCCGGAAGATCTCGGTGACGTCGGAGATTTCGAACGGAATGCGCAGGTCCGGCTTGTCGTTGCCGTATTTGAGCATCGACTCCTTGTAAGGGATGCGCGGGAACGGACCCGGCACCTTCCAGTCGGAGAATTCCTCGAACACGCCCGCCATGACCGGCTCGATGGCCTGGAAGACATCTTCCTGCTCGACGAAGCTCATCTCCACATCGAGCTGGTAGAACTCGCCCGGGGAGCGGTCGGCGCGGCTGTCCTCGTCACGGAAGCAGGGAGCGATCTGGAAATACCGGTCGAAGCCGGAAACCATGATCAGCTGCTTGAACTGCTGCGGCGCTTGCGGCAGGGCGTAGAACTTGCCCGGATGCTGGCGCGACGGTACCAGGAAGTCGCGCGCGCCTTCCGGCGAGGAAGCGGTCAGGATCGGAGTCTGGAACTCCATGAAGTTCTGATCGGTCATGCGGCGGCGGATCGAGGAGATCACCTTGCTGCGCAGCATGATGTTGTTGTGGATGCGCTCGCGGCGCAGGTCCAGGAAGCGGTAGCGCAGGCGGGTATCCTCGCCGGCATCCTCATCCGCATTGACCTGCAGCGGCAGCACGTCGGCGATGGACTGCACCTCGATCTCGTCGATACGAAGTTCGATATGGCCGGTCGGCAGCCTGTCGTTGATCGTCTCGTCGGTACGCTTGACCACGCGGCCGGTGATCGTCACCACGCTCTCGACGCGCAGCTTCTCGACCGTCTTGAAAGTCTCGTCCTCGATATCGACGACGCACTGGGTCAGACCGTAATGATCGCGCAGGTCGATGAAGACCAGCTGGCCGTGATCGCGGCGGCGGTGGATCCAGCCGGACAGGCGGACCGTTTCACCGACATGATCGATGCGGAGATCGTGACAGGTATGGCTGCGATAGCGATGCATGGCTGTTCAATCTTTTCGGAATTTCGCGCGCGGCATCTCCTAGCGTGCGAGAGGGCGGCCCGCAAAGAAAAAATGCATGAAAACCGGCTGGAAGGGGCCTACACGACCTCGAAAGTGACACTGCTGGAGTCAGAATAGCCGATCAGGTCGATCCGGGTGCCGCTGCTGAGGTTGATCACGGTATCGCCGAAACTGTCCACCGTGACGCTTGTCGCGGTGACGCCGCCCGAGAGCTGGATCGCATCTTCCGATGCGTAGCCGTGGATGTAATCCCAGCCTTCATTGCTTGCGGAATAGAGGAATTTATCCGCTCCCAGATTGCCATAGAGATCGTCGTACCCCGCACCGCCGGAGATCGTATCGGAATCCTGCCCGCCGAAGATCGTATCCGCGCCGCTGTCACCGAAGATCAGGTCGCTGCCGTGATTTCCGTAGAGGATATCGTCCCCGTCTCCGCCGAAAATGGTATCGACCCCTTCGCGCAAGGCGAGGGGGGCGCCGCTTTCGGGACCATCGTTCTGGCCACCATAAATGGTATCCGCACCAGAGCCGCCGACGAGGTAGTCCGTGTTCTTGTTGCCGTACATCAGATCGTCGCCGGCGCCGCCGGAGATCAGATCGCTGCCGCTATAGCCGCGGATAACATCCGCCGCCGATGTGCCGAACAGACTGTCCGCGTCGGCGCTGCCGATGATCGCTGTGCTGACTGTCGATCCTGTCACGCCATAGAGAGACTGGATGACTTCGATATCGTAGGCAGTGATGGTCGAGAGCGAGGTGTCGAGATAGGAGGACATGATCGAGGACGTGTGATTGATGTGGTCGAGCCCCAGCCCGTGCCCCGCTTCGTGAATGGCTGTCGTGAAAAAATATTCCGTATCCGCTCTGTCCATGAAGATGGTGACGGTGTCCGTCCCCGACACCATCTCGCCGTCGGACCCGACATCCGAATAATAGGCGGTTCCAAGAACGCCGCCGGTGCCATCCGAAGACGGCTCCCAGGCGATCACCCAGTCAGCCGAGGCGGCGTCGGTCTCAACAAACGTGATGTCGGCAACGTTTGTCCATGTCGCCATCGCAGCTTCGAACTGTGCCTGATAGGTGGCATCCAGGCTGCTGTACCCCAGGGACGACACGTCGAACGAATAATTGATCGTCGTCGTCCAGGTGAAGCCGAGAAAATCGGAGGAGAGGGCGCTAAGGCCGCCCTGACTGGCGCGTTGCAGGTCGATCGAGCGGGTTTCGACCGTATCGTGATCGTGCGTGTACTGCCCTTCGAGGCCAACAGAGTGGCCCTCGAGATTTGCTGGCTGATCACTGTCGAAGCTCACCATGGCGCCGGATCCTAATTATCCACCGGACGATAAGAAGCCAAGATCGCTTAAATATCGTTAAATTATATTTGCCCGAAGCAGGTTCCGTGGCCAGTGGTCATTACCAGAGCGTTTATGGAGCCTCTCAGAAGGCGGGCGTCGGCCGGATGAACCCGACCAGCCGTCCGGCCCAGTTCCGGACCTCCGGCGAGCATGCGGCCTCGATACGGGCCTTCTGTGCATCATCGATCACGCCGAGCCGGATGAGCACGGCAAGGACCGCGGCTTCGGCGGCCCGACCCGCGCCATCGTCGATCTTGATCGCAACGCCGAGACCTTTTTCCGGCAGCGCCGCCGTGTAATAGCCCTCGGCCCCGCCCTTGAGCAGGCAGGTCACGCCGGTCTCTGCCAGCACAACGGAATTGAAGGCGCCGGTGCCGGAAAGCATCAGCGGATTGTTGGCGCAGGCTTTGACGATCCGGCGGCAGGCGGCTGCCCGGTCGGCGCCGAGTGCGTCCGGCGCCGCGAGGCGTGCCATGGCATAGGCGATGCCGCGCAGGGGAGCGCCGAAAACCGGAATGCCGCAGCCATCGACACCGCGTGCGGTCCGGGAGAGATCCATCTCGCCCATCTCCCCGATCAGGTCGATCAGCCGGGTCTGCACGGGATGATCCGCTTCCGTATAGCCCTTGACCGGCTCGCCCAGATGCACGGCGGTGGTCAGCATGCCGGAATGCTTGCCGGAGCAATTGTTATGGGCGCGTGTCGGCTCGGTCCCGGCCCTGATCAACGCATGCGCGGATGTTTCATGGAAGGGCAGTTGCGGGCCGCATTCCAAATTATCGACGCTGAGGCCGAGACGGTCGAGCCAGGGAACCACCTTGTCCGTGTGAATCGGCTCGCCGCGATGGGACGCACAGCACAGCGCGATTTCCGCCTCGCTCAGATTAAAGGCATCGGCCGCGCCGCTTTCGATCACCGGCAGGGTCTGGAAGGGCTTGATGGCGGAGCGCGGGTAGGTCGGCCGTTCTATATCGCCGAGGGACAGCACATCCTTGCCCTTTGCATCGACGACGGAAACGATCCCGCGATGCACGGATTCCACCATGTCGCCGCGGGTGATTTCGATGAGCAGGGGAGCCGCATCGACTTCCGAGATATGGGTGCGCACGATACGGTCGTCAGCGGCAAGGCTGTCCGGGCTCATGAGGCGTCTCCTGATCTATCATGGCTTTCCCGGCTCTCGCGGCCGGTGAATTGACGTTCAAGGCAACTTGCCTTGGAGCACGGGTTTGTGCAACAGAGACGCCATGCGAGGATATTTCGGAATGGGCGTCGAAGGGATCAGCAAATCCCGCAATGTCGGCGCGATCTACAGAACGGCGCACGCTTTCGGCGCCAGTTTTGTGTTCAGCGTCCAGGCGGCGCTTTCGGTGCATGAGCTCAAGCAGACGGACACGTCCGGCACGGCAGGCAGCCTGCCGTTCTATGAGTTCGATACGGTCGGCACCATGCTGCTGCCGAAGAGCTGCGCCCTGGTCGGTATCGAGATCACCGACGACGCCGTCGAGCTGCCGAGTTTTCATCATCCGAAGATCGCTGCCTATGTGCTCGGCCCGGAGCGTGGCGGCCTCTCCGAGGAGATGGTGGCGCGCTGCGATCATATCGTGAAGATCCCGACCAAATTCTCGCTCAATGTCGGGCTTGCCGGAGCATTGGTCATGTATGACCGGCTGCAATCCACCGGCAATTTCGCCCGCCGCCCGGTGATGCCGGGCGGACCGACGGAACCCCAGCCGGAAAAAGTCCCGAGCTTCGGGCCGCCGCTCTGGGTCCGGAAAGAGCGCAAACGGCAAGCTGCGGCTGCAAAGGCTGCGGAGAGCGAGAGCTAGGCTCTGCCCCGTGTGATCCGGTTGTACAACTGGATCAGGGGATTGCTGAAACGCAGCGGGCCGCCGGTGACCGAAAGGCAGAGGCAGCCATCCCTGGCGTCGGCGACCGGTGCGTGATGGTTTTCTTCGTTGTTCACCGCCAGATCGCCGCGCCCATACCGGCCCGTGGTGTCGCTGAAGGCACCGTCCAGAACCAGGGTCAGCTCGCTGCCTTCGTGGCTGTGCGTGGGGACTGTGCGGCCGGGGCCGAAGCGGAATACTGATATCTCGAAGCGTTTGTCCGTCACCGGTAACCGGTATTCCTCGATACCCGGTCCGAGCTTGCGCCAGGAGAGGCCGG
This sequence comes from uncultured Nisaea sp., assembly GCF_963974195.1. Taxonomy (NCBI): domain Bacteria; kingdom Pseudomonadati; phylum Pseudomonadota; class Alphaproteobacteria; order Rhodospirillales; family Thalassobaculaceae; genus Nisaea; species uncultured Nisaea sp. Next base: position 21,644 of record NZ_CAXBDC010000066.1, on the reverse strand, counting down.
AAAGTGATTTTCCGAGGTAGCTGCGGAGCGGCTCCGGGACGGTGGCGCGTGTCGCTTCATCGAATGCCGTAATGGCATCGTCGTTGGCGGCCGGGGCCAGGATATCATTCGCCGGGATGTCATCCCCGTCGATCAGCGCCAGCACGTTATCGAAGGCATCGTCGGAGAGTGCCGCCGGCTCGATTTCTTCCAGCAGATAACCGCCCACTTCCTCCATTTCGGAGACGGTCCGGCGCAGGTCCGGACGCAGGGCGAGCATCGTGGCAACGAGCACCGAGACCGGCTCGGCCAGTGCGCCGCTTGCATAATCGAGCAACAGGTCCTCGCCGGAGCTGCTGTCGCGGTCGGGTTTTGCTTCAGCCATCGTTACTCAAAATCCTTCATCTCGTGCCTGAGCCGGGTCAGGGCCAGACGGATGCGTGATTTAACCGTTCCCAGGGGCAGACCGCTTTCCTCCGCGATCCGGCTGTGGGGCTCGTCATCAAAAAAGGCGCGGCGTATCAGCTCCGCCTGCTCGTCGGGCAGGACCCGCATGGCGGAAGCAATGCGCTGCCGTGCCTGGCCATCCTGCAGAGACCGGTCCGGCGCGGGTTCCGCCGCCGGGATCAGGCCGGGATCGTCCGGATCAAGCTCCGGGCGTTTCTCGCGGCGCAGCCGGTCGATCCGCTTGTTCCGGGCGATGGTGAAAATCCATGTGCTCGCGCCAGCCTGCCTGCGATCGAAGCTCGCAGCCTTGCGCCAGACCATGACCATCGCTTCCTGCGCGACATCTTCCGCCATTGCCGCGTCCGCACCGAGTCTCAGGAGGTACGATTTCAGGCGCGGTGCAAAATGTTCGAAGAGCTGCCGGAAAGCCGTTTTGTCCTGGCTCCCGGCAATGGCTTCGATCAGGTCGTCATGCGTCATGTCCAAGGAAAGCCGGTCCATCCTCTTGCGTGCCTGATCTGGTTGTACCGCCCCGAAGCATCGGGACTCAAGCATGGGGTGGGCGCGTGCGGGGGTGGCTTGCTCTAACATGACGCTGAAGATACGCTGGCAGCCCGGGAGTGGATCATTCGGCCGGAAAATTTCTCGATTTCCTGCCGACTTCTCAATCCCGCCACATTCTTTGCATTGAATATTCGCCGCCGGGATGGCATCCAAAACCTTATATATGAAAACCGGAATGGCTGGCTCAATCACCATGACGCACTTCCGCTTGCTTTTGCTCGGTCTCGCCCTTGCTGTCGGCGCGACCACCATGGCTTCCGCACAGGAGCCGCAAACCATCGGCCGCAACAGCGACTGGATTGCCTACACCTATCAAAGTGGCGGCAAGACGGTCTGTTACATGGCGAGTACGCCAACCAAGGCCGAAGGCAATTATTCGAAGCGCGGCCACATTTACGCGCTGGTTACCCATCACCCGGACGCGGACAGCCAGGGCGAGTTCAGTATCGTCACCGGCTACGCCTACAAGACCGATAGCGAGGTCGAGGTCGAAATCGGCGGGCAGAAATTCTCGCTCTTCACCGACAAGGACCGGGCCTGGGCACCGGATGCCAGGACGGACAGCTCCATCGTGGCGGCGATGATAAAGGGCAGCAAGATGACGGTGAGCGGTGTGTCCTCGCGCGGCACCAAGACGGCGGACACCTATTCCCTCAGCGGCTTCACCGCGACCAAGAAGCTGATCGACGGGAAGTGCGGGAAGTAGGCTCCGGCCCGGATCGAAGCGTCACGGCCCGCGTGACGCTTCTCCTCTCCCTTCCGGGACGCGCGAGATACGCGGTTGCAGCATGGCTGCTTTCCGCCGATTCGGCTTGCCTTTGCACCTTCTTGCACGCATTTTACCGCCCATGTCGACACATGCCATCTCAGCTTCCGCCGCCTCCGATCAGCCGGCGATGAAAGATCTCGCCGCCGCGGACCTTGCCGCCAGGGACCTGGTGGGCCTTGACCGTGAGCAGCTCATTGAAGAGCTGAAGACGCTTGGCCTGCCGAAATTCCGAGCGGGTCAGATCTGGCACTGGATCTACCACAAGGGCGTCACCGATTTCGCCGAGATGACGACGCTGGCGAAACCGCTGCGCGAGGAGCTGGCCACCCACTACAAGATCGGCCGCCCCGAGATCACCCGCGAGCAGTGGAGCGAGGACGGCACCGCGAAATGGCTGCTGAAGTTCGACGACGGGAACGAGGCCGAGGCCGTGTTCATCCCGGACGACGACCGGGGCACGCTCTGCATTTCCTCCCAGGTCGGCTGCACACTGACCTGTTCCTTCTGCCATACCGGCACCCAGCGCCTTGTCCGCAACCTGACGTCCGGCGAAATGGTCGCCCAGATCCTGGTCGCGCTCGACCGGCTCGGCGGTTTTCCGACGGCGCAGAGCGACCGCAAGCTGACCAACATCGTGCTGATGGGCATGGGCGAGCCGCTGTATAATTTCGACAATGTGAAGCGCGCCATGATGATCGCCATGGATGGCGAGGGCCTTGGCCTGTCCAAGCGCCGCATCACCCTGTCGACCTCTGGCATCGTTCCCGAGATGGAGCGCTGTGGCGCAGAAATCGGCGTGAACCTCGCGGTCTCGCTGCATGCGGTGACCGACGAGATCCGCAACAAGCTGGTGCCGATCAACAAGAAATACCCGATCAAGGACCTGCTCGACGCCTGCCGGACCTATCCCGGCGTCAACAATGCCCGCCGCATCACCTTCGAATACGTGATGCTGAAAGGCGTGAATGACAGCCTGGATGACGCCCGCGCGCTGGTGAAGCTGATCGAGGATATCCCGGCCAAGATCAACCTGATCCCGTTCAATCCGTGGCCCGGCGTCGAATATGAATGCTCCGACGACGAGACCATCGAGAAGTTCGCCCAGGTGGTTCTGAAGGCGGGCTATGCCTCACCGGTACGCACCCCGCGCGGACGGGATATTCTCGCCGCCTGCGGGCAGTTGAAGTCGGCGAGCGAGCGGCTGCGGAAGAAAGACCGGATCGCGGCGATTGCGGCGGCGAGTGCCGGGTAGAAATTCTATATTCTGCTGTTTTATTTGTAATCCGCTATAATACGGGTTGTCGAATAGGCTGAAATATTCGGCTGAATAGGTTTTTTTTATTTCACCTATCTCGGGTAAAGTTACCCCAGTTTTGATAAGTTGGGGAGAGTTCTGTGTCGGCAAGATTTTCAATCGAGCAAGAAGGTTATCCAGACTTGCCTGCTATGATGCTGGCAACCGTCGAGGCCTTGAAGAGCATGGGAGGCTCTGCCTCGATCCATGAACTCGATGAAAAAGTCGCCGAGCTTGAGGAACTTTCTGAAGCTGAACAATCCTTCACAATGTCCGGCACAGACCCCCGCCCTAGATTGAATTATTATCTGGCGTGGTCTCGAACTTTTCTTAAGCGAGGAGGTGCGCTTGAAAACTCGTCACGAGGCGTTTGGGCGCTAACAGATTTTGGTGAATCAATAAGCCAAATTGAGCAAACGAGAGCTATTCAAAAGCAGGTTAATGACGAAGAGCGAGAGCGTGCACGACAGAAGCGTCATGCAGCGGCAAAAATTAAAAAAGTGGAGACGGACACTAACTTCAATTTAGAAGAAGAGAGAGACAGTCTTGAAGTTGCAAGTTGGAATGCAATTTTGCTGTCGTCTCTTAGATCTATGGACCCCAGCGCCTTTGAACGATTGTCACAGCGCCTGCTTCGAGAAGCGGGGTTCACAAAGGTTGAGGTTCGGGGAAAGTCCGGTGATGGAGGGATTGATGGGATCGGTATACTTCGCGTGAATCTCGTATCGTTCCAAGTTTTGTTTCAATGTAAGCGATGGAAAGGCAGTGTCGGCGCGCAAGAAATTCGCGATTTTCGCGGCGGGCTCCAAGGTCGTGCTGACAAAGGTTTATTCATAACTACTGGAAATTTTACGCAACAGGCATCGGAAGAAGCGACGCGGGATGGTGCCATAGCGATTGATCTAATAGACGGTGATCGTTTATGCGATTTACTTAAGCAGTATGAGCTCGGTGTAAGAACAAAGCTCATAGAAGAAGTCACTGTAGATAAATCCTGGTTTGAGAAAATTTGATACTCGAATAACCGAGGCAGCGACGTGTCTTGAAAATTGAAGGGACATAATTGAAGGAACACACTACTTAGTTCCCGAGATTACGGCGAATTTATACGCACGAGATTTGATCCCTGAATGTTCCTCTCCGGCGCTTCGTTTCAAGTTTTTCTTCGGAATTCGTGGTTGACTTACTTATTTTCGGCCTTCCGAAGTCTTCGGAAGGGAACAACATGTAAATACATTTTGAACTAACAACCCGGTTGAAAAACGGGACCCAGGTATGAAGTGTACCGCCCTATGATCCTCTGGACCTCGGCTTGCGCCGGGGTGACGACTGGTGGTGTGACCGGGATGAATGGAAGGGAATTAAGCGACACAGGGCTTAATGCCGCCCGGCTTTCCTGCCTGCCTGCCGGTCGATGGCTTCACGGTAAGGGCGCCCGATACCTGCCGGACGTGCTAAGATGTGATCATGGCACTCGATGACAAGCAACGTGGCGTCCTGCGCAACATGCTGATCGCTCTGGCGATCACCATCGTTCTTCTGACGGCAGTGATCATCTGGCCGCCGGTGATTTTCACGCCTCTTACGCCATTGATTGACCGGTTTGCCCTCACCCTCGGATGGGACTCTTTGGTCCTGCTGTGTCTCGTCTTGTCCATTGGCAATCTGGCGCGTCACCGGTTTTTCACTCCGGCCGATATCGATGGCGGTGGGCTGACATCGGCGACGGAGCGGGCGCGGGTTTATCAGGCGATTTTGCAGAACACGCTGGAGCAGACGGTGATCGCCGTCATCGCGCATCTGGTCTGGACCGCGGTCACGGACCCGGGCTGGTATGCGGCGGTGCCGGTGGCGGCGTTGATGTTTGTCATCGGCCGGATTCTGTTCGCCGTGGGTTATGCGGGCGGAGCGCCGGCGCGGGCTTTCGGCTTCGCGCTGACTTTTTACCCGACCGTTTTCCTCACAATTGTCGCCATCGGCACTGTCGTCTGCCGTCACCTCTTCGGATAAGACCCGGGAAGGCGCACGAGACTTGACGTGCGGCCTATATTGCCGTGTCTCAGGGCTTTGGCGCTCACGATACACAGACAGGTACTCCATGACCGAAACAGCGATGGTTCTTTTCTCCGGCGGGCAGGATTCGGCGACGTGTCTTGCCTGGGCGCTGGACCGGTTCGACCATGTCGAGACCATCGCCTTCGATTACGGGCAGACCCATGCGGTCGAGCTTGAGGTGCGGACGGCCTTTATCGCGGCGTTGAAGGAGCGCTTTCCGGAGTGGGGTGGGAAGCTCGGGGAGGATCACTTCATCGATCTCTCGCTGCTCGGCGCGATCAGCGACACCGCGCTGACCCGGGACAAGGAGATCGAGATGACCGAGGCGGGGCTGCCGAATACTTTCGTGCCGGGCCGCAATCTGCTGTTTCTGACCACGGCGGCGGCGGTCGGCTATCGCCGGGACACGAAGCACATTATCGCCGGGATGTGCGAGACCGATTATTCCGGCTATCCGGACTGCCGTGACGATACCATCAAGGCGTTGCAGGTCGCGCTCACCCTTGGCATGGACAAGCGCTATGTGCTGCACACGCCGCTGATGTGGCTGGACAAGGCGGCGACATGGAAGATGGCCGAGGGGCTCGGCGGCGAGGCGCTGGTGGAGCTGATCCGGCGGGAGAGCCATACCTGCTATCGCGGCGACCGGACGGTGCTGCATGAGTGGGGATACGGCTGCGACGATTGCCCGGCCTGCGATCTGCGCAAGTCCGGGTGGGAGCGTTATGTGACGGGTTGAGGCGCGGGCCTGCTATCAGGCCTCGACGCCATACAGCTCCCGCGTTTCGGCAATCGTCCGGTCGAGCCGGTCGGTAAAGGGCGCGAACCATTCCTGCCTTCTGAGATCGTCCGCGTCCTCGATATTGCCCCGCTGCATCATGCCGGGATGATCTTCCCATGAGTCGAACGCGGCGCGGATGAGCGTCACCAGCGGGTGGCCGGACGCGGTATTCTCGGCAATGCCGCCGCGTGCCTCGACTGCGTTCTCGTAACCGCGCTGTACGGCGGCACGGCTATAAGCCCATTCAACGGATGTCGCTTTTTCCTCGATGCTGACCTGATCGAGATAGGCGATGCCGTCCTTGTATTTCTGCTCATGATCCGGCAACAAGCGTTCCGTGAATTCGCCGTTGAGGCGGGTCGGGCCGTGATAGAGGCCCATGGCCATGCCCTGCTGGCCAATCATGAGGTCCCGCGCCATCGACTGCTCGTCTTCCGTGAACTGGCCGCCTTCATTGCTGGCAACGGCATAAAGCGCGCGCCGGTCGAGGTCACCGAACAGGGAGTAGGTGTCCACACCTTCGAAGCTGTTGCTGCTGTAGGGCGCGCCGCTCTCCTGCATGGCGGCATATTTCGCGTCGAGGTTTTCGCGGGCTGCGGTGGCAACTTCCTCGAAAGGACGTTCCTGGGAGAAGGGCTGGGCGCTCGGGTCGGCAATGCCAAGTGCCAGATTGCGGGCGGAGAAACCTTCACGCGTCGGCCGGAACTGCTCGAAATAGCTGGTTCGCTCTTCAAGCGCGGCCTCCCTGGCCTGCTCCGCTTCCAGCAGGCTTTGCGCCTCAGGAGAAATCTCGACCACGTCCCGGATAATCCCGGGCGTGTCGGCCTGCCGGGAGCGTGCGCTTGTGGTTTTGGTGTCCTGCTCATCGACAGTGGGAGTGGCGAAGAGCTGGGTCAGAACGCTCTGGGAGTAAGTGCTTAAAGCGGTAATCATCGCTGCCTCTGATATCCTGGCCGGACTGGTCTTTCCGAACGGGTTTCAATGACGCGCCGCAGCCATTGCCGGCTGTTCGCGGATGCCATTAACCAAAAGCAAGATGCGTGCCGCCTGACCCGGCGGCAGATAATTTTACGGAATAAAATTCAGGATATTGTGTCGTTACCTCTGTCGGCCTGATGACGGCGTCAGGGTTTGTTCTCCGGCTCTGCTTCCGGCACGGCCTCCATCGAGAACAGCGTGTCGTAGTCGCGCAGCAGATACAGTGCCGTGATTGCCGCCAGCATCGGCCATGCGGCGTAGAACAACAGGTTTGGCACGGTCCAGGGATCGAGATAGTTCGCAACCGGCGCGAGGGTGGAGCCGAGATGCATGAGGAAGACCAGTGCGGTCGCCAGGCGTTTGCGGGAGCCGATCAGGAAGGCCAGCACGATGAAGCCCTGCACGGCGCCGAGCGCGTAGGAGATGCCGGGACCGATCCCGGGGCCGCCGTAATAATGCTGCAGCACAGCGGATGCGCCGGCCGGATTCACGAACTTGTTCAGCACCCACATGCCGAGCACGAGGCCGACGCCGAGACGCAGGAGAAACAGGGACCAGGTAAGGGTGGCCTTCGGCACGGCGACTGTCTGCATGGAGCGGATATCCTTCGCGAACGGGCGGGGAGGTTTCGAATACGGCGTTCTGCCCGATGGAGACAAGCGCCTGAGGCCGGGCTTCACAGGGATGTGTCGCTGCTTTACTGGTTGGCCTATGCCGCTGGCTGTTCCGATATTTTCGAGATGAGGGAAAAGACAAATGGCGAAAGCACTTCATACCATGGTCCGGGTGCTCGATCTGGACCGGTCCATTGCCTTCTACCAGACGGCTTTCGGACTCAACGAGGCCGACCGTTTCGATTTCGAGGATTTCGCTCTGGTCTATCTCCGGAACGAAGAGGCGGATTTCGAGGTCGAGCTGACCCTGAACAAGGGCCGGACGGAACCCTACAGCCATGGGGACGGATACGGGCATATCGCCTTCTGCGTCGATGACGCGGCGGCGGAGCACAACCGGTTTGCCGGCGAGGGGCTGAACCCGACCGAGGTAAAGGAATTTTACCGCGAGGGCGCGTTGATGGCGCGGTTCTTCTTCGTGCAGGATCCGGACGGCTACAAGATCGAGGTGCTGGAGCGGCACGGGCGCTATCGGTAAGGGCTCTCGGGCGGTAAGGGCTCTCGGGTCCTTATTCCGCCGCATCCGCTGTCCGGCGCCGTTTCAGCGCGCCGGGATTGCGGTCTTCGGCCGTGCCCCAGCCGAGAGACAGGTCGATGATGGCGTGGATCAGTGTGGCATGGGCGGTTTCGACGAAGCCGTACTCGTCACCGGCGACATGAAAGTTCAGGTCGCCTGACAGCCGCAGCGGGTTGTCCGGGGCGAAGCCGGAGAAGGTGATGACGGAACATTCCGCAGCCCGTGCCCGCTCGACCGCTTTCAGGATGTTCGGCGAGGAGCCGCTGCTGCTGATGGCAACGAGGATATCGCCCGGCTGGGCATAGAAGCCGATCTGCTCAGCGAAGATTGCATCACCGCCGAGATCATTGATCAGGGCTGTGAGCATGGCGGGGTCGGTGATCGCAAGAGAGCGTATGCCGCCGTTTTTGGTGAGGTCGAGAGCGTAATGCGAAGCCATTGAGGCACTTGCACCATTGCCGATGAAGATCAGCTTGTTGCCGGCATCATGGACGGCGCGGCCGCGCGCGAGGAATTCCGCGAAGCCATCGCCGAGCGTCTTTGGCTGGCCCGCATGGTCGGTCACGCTGGCTTCGCGGATCAGGCGGGCCAGGGTTTCGAGATAATCCGCCGTCCGGTCCGCCAGGCTGCTCACACGTTTTCTCCCTCCGGTTCCGTCGCGCCATCCGCGCTGTCGTCTTCCTCTGCGTCTGGCTTGCCGGTTGTCACGATATGAAAGCCGAGCGCATCGTCCGGCGGCAGGGTCGACATCCCGGTCAGGATACCTTCTTTCCGGGAATCGAGCAGCAATCGTCCGATGGGCTGAAAATGGCTGGTGCTTCCTTCGCCGTCGGGCGCGTCGATCAGGATGCGGACGGAGCGTGGTGTACGGAAACGGTTCCGCTCCAGCATGCGTTCGGTGGAAGCGATCGCATGAGGCATGTCGAGACCGCGCAGGTCCAGCTCGTATTCGGCCTCGCTATTGTCGCGAAAGAGGGGTTTGAGCTCTCCGAGATCGACCATGACCGGACTTTCATTCAAAATGGCGTAAAACTGTCATGTCATTTGGGCGATTCCTGATGGAATCGCAAGTCTTGCGATTTCCAATCCGGTTTCAGTTGAAAAGCCGGTCATCGTTCATTACTTCTTCTTTGACCTGTTTTTTTGACCTTCGGCTCATTGGGAGTGAGACATGAACTTGGATCGCAAACACATGACTGCCGCCGAGGCGGAGGCCGCACATATCGACGTCGGCCTGCGTAATTACATGCTCGGCGTTTACAATCACATGACCATCGGCCTGGCGCTGACGGGCTTCATCGCGCTCGGAACGAATATCCTGGCGATGAGTTCGCCGGCCTTCGCGCAGCTGATCTTCGCCTCACCGCTGAAGTGGGTGATCATGCTGGCCCCGCTTGGCATGGTGTTCTTCCTGGCAGCTCGCATCCGGTCCATGTCGGCATCCGCCGCCCGGACGACCTTCTACATCTATGCCGGTGCGATGGGCCTTTCGCTCGCCAGCATCTTCCTGGTCTTCACGGGCGAAAGCATCGTGCGGGTGTTCTTCATCACCGCCGCGTCCTTCGCCGGTCTCAGCCTCTATGGCTACACCACGAAGCGCAGCCTCAGCGGCATGGGCTCGTTCCTGTTCATGGGCGTGATCGGCCTGGTTATCGCCAGTGTCGTGAACATTTTCCTGGCATCGACCGGCCTGCAGTTCCTGATCTCCGCCGCCGGTGTGCTGATCTTCGCGGGTCTGACCGCCTACGACACCCAGAACATCAAGAATATGTACATGGAGTCGGACGGCCACGAGGTCGCGACCAAGAAGTCGATCATGGGTGCTCTGCAGCTCTATCTCGACTTCATCAACATGTTCATGTTCCTGCTGCAACTGTTCGGTAATCGCGAATAGTTTGCAGGTTCCAGTTGAGGAGGCCGCGCCGGATTTTCCGGCGCGGCCTTTTTGATTCTCGGGGTTTTCAGATGGCCGTTAACCGGTCATCAAGATTAATTTATATATAAACGCGCTGCGCCGGATTTCCGGTACGGTTGTTTTTTGAGTTTGGGACTTGGTGGCGATGTCGGTTCAGACCCTTTACGAGGTGCACACGCTTAAAAGCGGAAACTGGGCGGTTGATTCGACCTATCCGGACCGCGATACCGCCATTGATGTCGCGAAGTCATTGCACGGCGAGAAGCAGTTCCAGGCCGTCAAGGTGATCAAGGATACCTACGATCCGGCGACCGGAAACGGCAAGGAAATCGTGGTGTTCGACACCACCTCGAAGGTGAACCGGGAGAAGGCGCAACCGCAAGCGGCGGAACAGCCTGCTCCTTCCGCAGCCGCCGCTGTCTTGCGGCCGGCACCCGCACGCGGGAAAAAAGGGAAGAACACGAAGGGCGATTACGCGATGGCCATCAAGGTCACGCTGCTTCTGGTTCTTATTCTTGGCGGCGGGCTTGGCACGATCTACCTGCTGCATTACGCGGGCGGTAATTTCCAGAAGCTGTTCTGAGTCTGTCCCCGGGGCTGCTTGCCTAGCGCCTTATGGCCAACGGCGATTAACCCGCTGCATCCCCGACAGGCTGAAATATTCATCGAAAATGGTGGGTGGTCCCGCCAGCTCGTGGATCAGTCTGGCCAGCCCGTAGCGCAGGACGGGGATTTCCATGCCGGTTTCCGTCCATTCGGCGGGAAGCGGCAGCAGGCAGCGGTTCCGTCCGACATTGATGATGGTCTCGCGAAAGGCCAGACGGCCCTCCCAGAAACAATCGAGCAGGTGCGTGCGGGCATTCTCGCTGGCGAAGCGGTTGGGCGAAGGCACCTGATAGTTCGCGTTCTCGACCATGCCGTAGGCCATCGTGATGCGGATATCCTTCAGGAAGGTCAGATGCAGATCATGCTGGTCCGCGGCCAGCCCGATCTCCTCTCCCTTTGCATTAATCCTGGGCTCGAAGCGGTGGCGGAAGGTCGGTCGCAGGATTGGCGTCCAGTCCGTCACTTCGCTGTCGGCGACAGCTCTTATGAATGCTCTCAGATCCATGACGTCAGCCGTCGAGACGTGTGTCGGCTTCGTCGCGCTGGGGCCATTCCGGCAGGTCGCGGCCGGTTGTCTCCGAAAGCACCGCGCGGGCATTCTCCAGAATGAGCTGGGCGCGTGTCTTCAGCCTTTCGGACTCGAGAATGGCATTGGCGACTTCCGGTTGGGAAATCAGCAGCATGACTTCGTCCAGGCATTCGCAAAGATCCGCCGACGCGGCGACCATCTGCGCATTCCCCTGACGCTCCAGCGCATCGCAGGACCAGCTCATGGAACCTATTTGCGCCGGAGCGTTGCCGCGCGCATAGGACCAGAGCTCACCGCTTGTATTCATCCTCCACGGACCGGGCGTGTATTTGGGCATGGCGGAAATTCCTCGGTTTCACTTCAGGCAGCTTAGAGACTGACCGGTTGCATGGGCAATGCCGGGTGTGCGCGGATACGTAAAAGCGTTGCGAAATGCCGGAAAAAAACAGACTGAAAGACATGGGATTCTCAGAGCGTCGTGTCTCTGCTATGATTCCACAAGATATTGTAGGTCCGTTGAGGAACCCGATGAAATTTACCCATATTTGTGCCGTGTCTCTTTTACTCGCACTCGGCGGATGCGGTCTCGGTGACCTTTTTGGCAGCGGCAGCGAAGAACTTCGGGTCCGTGCATATGTTCGGGATGAGATCGATCAGGTCGAAGCGGAGCGCGGCCCCCGCCGCCGCCAGTATATCGACGAGAAGATTTCTGAAACGGTGGCTGCCAAAGACACCGGTGATACGCGCCTGTCCGAAGTGGAGAATACGCTTGGACGGCTGAAGACCGATCTCAGTATCGTTGCCCGCAAGCTTGAAAAACGGATCGAGCTTGGCGCGGGTCCGATGGCCGGTACCGCCGCCACAGGACGATCCGTCCCGGCGCCGGCTGATCCGGAGCAGCTTGCCGAAATCCGGGCGGATGTCGATGCCGCTCTCAGGGCTGTCAGCAAACTGAATGCGGACCAGGAGACGGCGGAGGCGCGTGCTTCTGCCCGCTTCGAACGTCTGGAATTACGAACCAGCGAGCTGAACTGGCCGGAACAGACGGGCGGCAAGGGATTGCATCTGGCCTCCTATCGCACGCATGAGGCTGCGCTTGCCGGATGGGAGCTGCTGCTCACGGAATACCCGGAACTGCTCGCCGCCGAGGATCCGCTTTTTATCGAGGTCGATACTGTCGCCGGACCATTCGTTCGTCTGATGGTCGGAGCCGGGCGGGAGCTGAGCTGGCTGTCCAATGCCCTCAACCAGATCCGGGCCGAGGGCGAATACGCCATGATCATGCCGATCCCGTCGTCCCGGGCGTCAGCCATGCCGCAGGGAATGAAGGTTCCGGCACCGCCGAAAATCCTTGTTCCAGGATCCTGATGTGGATTTCCCCGGGCGCTTTTGTTCGGGGGAGTGGTGCCGCAGGAGGGACTCGAACCCCCGACCCCATCATTACGAATGACGTGCTCTACCACCTGAGCTACTGCGGCATATCTTGCGCGGGAACGGCTACTTAGGACGTCCCGGCGATGGGTGCAAGGGGAAAATCAGGAAGGCTATTCGGCTTGCCGTCCGGTTTGCTTCCACGGTGACGGCAATCATCCGTATCTGACACTGATCCCGCCATATGTCCCGGCCGTTTCTGACGTATGCACCCGGCCTAGTTCTGGTAGCGGTTAGCCGTCCTTTTTTCCGTGGCGGCAAGGGCGTTCAGGCCCGGGAAAATTTCCGATTCAAGAAATTCGAGCCGACGTTGGAAGCTGCCCCCGCGTGAGGTGAATCGTTCTTCCCAGAGATTCAGTTTGACCACGAGCCCGCACAGAACGCTGCCGGTCGCGTTGTGCTGTTCCACGATTTGCGCGCGCAATGCCTGGAAGGACTCGGCTGTCGGGTCTTCCCAAAAATGGCTGGAGCTCTGGTCGAAGTGATCGAACCTCTGTTTGACCGATTCGACGATGCCGTACAGCGCCTGCATGGCGTGCGTCGCCCTGCTCTGGAGCGAGGGATTGCTGAGGGCGACAGGCGAGCGGAGAAATTCCTGAACCCAGGGGCGGAAATGTCTGATGCGGTTTTCCGATTCGGTCAGGCAGCTGCGAAAGTAGGAGAATCCGAGGAAGGTATCGCCGTAATTTTCGAGAAAACGCGGTATCGAGGCGACATCGGTCTCAAGATCGGCGGCAAGCTTCTCCATTTCGGCGAGTACCGTGGCGCGATCCGGGTTGCGCAGGTACTCGACCAGATTTCCGTAACTGCCGAGCGCGGCACCGTCCCGGGCGAAAAGCCGGCGGATAATCGGCCTTGTGTACTGTTTCATGAAGTGGGTCAGCTCGCGGTATTTCTCCGGGGAAAGCCGGAGCGCGTCGTAATTCTCGAACCCGATATCCAGCTCCCGGAGCGCAACGCGCAAGGTGTAGACATCGTAGCTGCCGATGGCGGCGAGGCGTTTCAGGATGGCAACGTCGCTCATCAGCTCCGGAGCCTGGGAGTTGAAATGGTTGGGCAGGTGGTCCGGCTGGATCTGCCCGCTGCCGGAACCACTGTCCTTGAACAGTTCCACGACCGCGTGAAGCTGCGCGTTCTTGATCAGGGAGTGGCGCCTCAGAGCCATGGTCTTGAGTGGGAGCAGACCGAGGGGCAGCCGGTACAGGCTGTCCATATCGGCGGTGTCGATGTGCGAGCCGACGGGACCGGGTACGGTGGCGCCAACCTCTGAAAGGGAAATTGCCATGCCATCGTATGAGCAATTTCAGTGCCTGCGGAGGGACTCGTCATGACTCCAGACACTTATCGCGCGACGTTTAGGTGGAGCTTCGGGGCGGCGGCTATGTCCGGTGCCTGAAAATGGCGGGAATTGCCTAGCGGCGGGCAAGAGATTCCGGGTGCCGGGGATCAAACCAGCCAGCGTGCCGCGTCAGACAGAGCGAATATCGTCCAGTTCCTCGACCCGATACGGCTGCGGGTAAACTCGCAGCGATCTGTAATGGGGGCAGTAAATTGCGTGGCCTGTCCGCTGGTAATTTGGCCTAGCCAGTGTAAAGCCTGCAGAGACTTCCGTGGTTCGCCAGTAATGGTGCTTTCGCGTGCCACAGTCTGTTGTCTGGGCATGGGATATAATAGAAATTCAATTCTTGGATTCGGGGTGCAAAACCGGTCTTCGACGGGGGGCTGCGCGGGCCGGGATGCCAATGCTTCGAGGGACAGACCGAAAGCTGGTTTGTCATGACCGTAGGGCTGGTATAATCTCCCCAACGGACTGTGGTCCCGACAGGATACGGAGCGTTGTCAGGGAATGGCTGAAGCCAGTATGGAATCCAGGGTCGCGGCCCTGTGCCTCGAAAAAGGACTGAAGATGACGGAGCCGCGCCGGGTGATCGCGCGCGTCCTGTCCGAGGCAGAGGATCATCCCGACGTGGAGTCCCTGCATGAACGGGTGCGCGAGATCGACCGTTCGATCTCGATCGCGACCGTTTACCGGACGATGAAGCTGTTCGAGGAAGCGAATATCGTCACCAAGCGCGATTTCGGCGATGGCCGGGCGCGCTATGAGGAAATCAATGGTGAGGAAGACCATCATCACCACATGATCGACGTGACGACGGGAAATGTGATCGAGTTCTATAACGAGGAACTTGAGGCACTGAAGGACTATATCGCCCGCGAACTCGGCTTCGAGCTGGTGGATCACCACCTCGAACTGTTCGGCGTTCCGCTGAAGAAAGCGGAAGCGAAAGCAGCGCCGAAATACAAGCCGAAGGCCAAGACGAAAATCATCAGCGGCAAGCCGCCGGTCTGAATTTCAGGAAAAGACTTGTTTGTGTGAGGCGCCCCGGGCTATCGCCGTGGGCGGCGCTTTCATGCATCCGCATGATCGATCAGGTGCATGAAGGAGCCGAAGACGGCCCCGATTCGCGCGCCGGTCTCGCCAAGATCCGATCCAGAAGCATCGGTGATCCGGAATAGTGGCGCGCTGCCTGTTGCCCCGACTGTAGCGGCATAATGGAATTCATGGCCGCGCCAAAGACTGCCAGCCGGCCCGAGCGGAGTATCGGCGAGCATGTTCGCAGCCCGGTAGCCGAGATGGCGTTTCGGGTCCGCGAAACTGGTCTCGTGCGGCAGCAGCCCGGCCATCCGGTGGGAGGTGCCGTCCGCATCCGTCAAGGCCGCGCCAAGCACCATGTAGCCACCGCACTCACCGTAGATTTTTGCCCCGTCCCTGGCTGTTGTTCTCAGTCCGTCAAGGAACCGTCCCGCTTCGGCGAGACGCCCGGCATGGAGTTCCGGATAGCCGCCCGGCAGATAGACCGCGTCCGCGCCGGGGGCGGGCGCTTCGTCGGCGAGGGGAGAGAAGAAGGAAAGCTCCGCCCCCGCATGCCGCCAGCCGTCGAGGACATGTGGGTAGGTGAAGGCAAAAGCGGCGTCCTGGGCGATGGCAATTCGCTGGCCGAGTGGCGGTAAAGGAGTGCTCGCGGTGCCGGTGCCGAACCCGGTCGATACGGGCGAGGCGATGTCCCGGATCGCATCGAGCGCGAGATCCTTTTCCATCCGGTCGGCGGCGGTTTCCAGAAAACCTTCCAGATCGGGATGTTCTCCCGCCTGAACCAGTCCGAGATGGCGGCTCGGACGGGCGATCTGTGTGTCCGAGCGGACGGCGCCGAGTACGGCATGTCCGGGGGTGGCAAGCGCCTGGCGCAGCATGGCCTCGTGTTTCTCGCTGCCGACCTTGTTCAGGATCACACCCGCCAGCCGGACATCCGGATCGAACCGGGCAAAACCGCCGGCCAGCGCGGCCACGGATTGGGCCTGCCGGGCCGCATCGACAACCAGCAACACCGGCCAGCCGGTAAGGCGCGCAAGGCTGGCCGTCGAGCCGTCGGCCAGAGGGGAGGGGGCGCTGCCCAGATGGGCGCCGTCGAACAGCCCCATGACGCCTTCGACAATCGTGAGCGCCGGTCCGGGAGAGAGCGCAGTCGACAGCGTTTCCGGCCGCATTGCCCAGCTATCGAGATTGACGCAGGGACGGCCGGTGGCGGCGGCATGGAAGGCGGAATCGATATAGTCCGGGCCAACCTTGGCGCTGGCGACATCGATGCCCTTGCGCCGGAGCGCCCGGAGCAGGCCGAGCGCGATCGTGGTCTTGCCGCTGCCAGAGGCCGGCGCCGCGATGATCAGGCCCTTTGACACATACTTATCCGGTCTGCTGTGTGCCGGTTTTGCCGAGGCGCAGGGGATCCGCCTCCAGGCTCTTGCCGGCGGCGGCACCGAGCCAGTCGAGCCCGGCACGCAGCCGGACGATCTCGCCGATGGCGACGATGGCGGGCGGCTTCACGTCATGCAGACGGATATCCTCCGCCGCCCGGCCAAGCGTGGTTTCCAGCACCTGCATGTCCGGCATCGACGCATTGGTGACGAGCGCGACCGGCTCATCCGCACTGCGCCCGGCAGCCATCAGCTTGTCCGCGATCGCGCCCAGATGCTTGATCGCCATATAGAGGATCAGCGCCGGGCTGCCCTTGGCGACCGCGTCCCAGTCGACCCCCGTGACATTGCCGGTGGCATCGTGTCCGGTGATCATGGTGACGGCGTGGTTGGTGTCCCGGTGGGTCAGCGGAATTCCGGCAAAGGCCAACCCGCCGATCCCGGCCGTGATGCCAGGGCAGATCCGGAACGGAATACCCGCCTGGACGAGGGACAGGGCCTCCTCGCCGCCGCGCCCGAAGACGAAGGGATCGCCGCCCTTGAGACGCAGCACGCGCAAGTCCTGCTTGGCGAGCTGGATCAGCCGCAATGTAATGTCTGCCTGTTTCGGTGATGGCTTGCCGCCGCGCTTGCCGGCATATTCGCGCGGTGTGTCGGCGGGCGCGAGGGCCAGGATATCCTCGCTGACCAGCGCGTCATAGACGATGACGTCGGCGGCCTGCATGGCGGCATGGGCCTGCAGGGTCAGCAGCCCGGCATGGCCCGGCCCGGCACCGACCAGCCAGACGCTGCCCGGTGCGAAATCAGCGGCGAAATCTGTCACGTTTGTCATGGCTCCGAGACTACTCCCGCGCCGACTGGTTTTCCAGCGTGCGGATGATGATGTTTCATTCTGAAAATACCGGCGGGCGAGACGATGATCTACTGCCGCTGCGTCTCGAAGCCGCGTGATTTCGACATGGATGCGCGGCGCCGGACCGGTTAAGAGATTTCATGGCAAGAAAACCGGACGGACCGCTGAGAAGAGGCTGGACCACGGGCGCATGCGCAACGGCGGCGACCAAGGCCGCCTACACGGCGCTGCTGACCAGTGAGTTTCCCGATCCCGTCTCCATTCTTCTGCCGAAGGGCGAGCGACCCGACTTTGTTCTGGCCCGCGAAGCATTGGGCGATGACGCGGCGAGTGCCGCCATCGTCAAGGATGCGGGCGACGATCCGGATGTGACGCATCTTGCCACCATCGTCTCCACGGTGCGGATTGGCGCCCCCGGCAGTGGTGTGGTGTTCAGGGCGGGCGAGGGCGTTGGCATGGTGACCCGTGAGGGCCTGCCGATCCCGCCGGGCGAGCCCGCGATCAACCCGGTGCCGCGCGAGTTGATGCGCGGCGTCGTGGCGGAGGTTGCCCGCGCCCATGGCGGCAGCGGCGATGTCGAAATCGAGATTTCCGTGCCGGGTGGCGAGGCCCTGGCGAAAAAAACCTGGAACCCGCGTCTCGGCATTGTCGGCGGCTTGTCGATCCTTGGCACCACCGGCGTGGTGATCCCGTTCTCCTGCTCGGCCTGGATACATTCCATTCATCGCGGCATCGACGTTGCCCGCGCTGGTGGGTTCCCGCTGGTTGCCGCCTGTACCGGTTCGACCTCGGAAGCGGCAGTGGTTCGGCGACATGGGCTGGACGAGACCGCCTTGCTGGACATGGGCGATTTTGTCGGCGGCATGCTGAAATATCTGCGCCGTCATCCCTTGCCGAAAGTGCTGATCGGCGGCGGCTTCGCCAAGCTGGCCAAGCTGGCGCAGGGCCATATGGATCTGCATTCCGGCCGCAGTCAGGTGGATATGGACTGGCTGGCCGAACAGCTTGCGGCGGTGGGCGGCGATGCCGGTTTGGTCGAGCGGGCGAAGGTCGCCAACACCGCTCTTGAGGTTCTGAACATGGCGCTGGAGGCCGGGTTGCCGCTGGCTAACCGGATTGGCGAGCTGGCCCGTGCAGAGGCGGCGGCAATGGTCGCGGGCACGGAGACGGAAATCATCGTCGAGGTGTTCGACCGCAAGGGCAATCTGGTCGGCGCGGCGGGAGAGGTTTGAGGATGGCGCGTATTCTGGTGCTTGGCGGGACGGATCTCGCCAATGCTTTCGTAGAAGCGCTTCAGACGGCGCATCCGGATCTTGAGATCGTGCTGTCGCTGGCGGGACGGACCCGCAGCCCGAAGCTGCCGGACTGCACGATTCGGACGGGCGGTTTTGGCGGTGCCGAAGGATTGGCGGCCTATCTCCGGGACGAGGGCATCACGGCGCTGGTCGATGCGACCCATCCCTATGCGGCGCAAATCTCGGCCAATGCCGCGAAAGCCGCGCTCGAGGCCGGAACGCCATGCTTGCATCTGGTGCGCCCGGCCTGGGAGCAGGCCCCCGGTGACAACTGGCATCACGCGCGGGACTATGAGGAGGCGGCAGGGAGCCTGGATGCGCTGTCGCAAACTCATCCGCTGACGGTGTTCCTGACGGTGGGTCGGCAGGGGCTGGAGCCGTTTCACTATCTGATGAATTGCATCCACGTCGTCCGCTCGGTCGAGCAACCGGATGAGGCTGAACTGCCGCCGGGTGCCCGGGTGGTACTGGCGCGCGGGCCGTTCAGGGAAGCGGACGAGGAGGCATTCCTGAAAGAAAACGAGATCGACGTGATCGTCTCGAAGAACAGCGGCGGCACGGCCACCTACGGCAAGATCCTCGCCGCCCGGACGCTCCGCATGCCGGTGGTAATGGTGGAGCGCCCGCCGCTGCCGGAAGGGGAGATTGTTGAGGATGCCGGGAGCGCCCTCAACTGGGTAGATACCGTTCTTTAGTCGTCATCCCGTTGAAAAACGGGACCCAGGGATGGAGCGCACAGCCCTTTGATCATCTGGGTCCCGGCTCTCCGGCCGGGATGACGGCCGGGGTTCTTCTCCGCTTTGGTGCCGCAACGAGCAGTCCCGCTGCCGTGATCAGCACCATACCGCACACCGTCAGAAGGTCCGGTTGTTCGGTGAAGAAGACGAAGCCCCACAGTGCGGCCGACACCAGATATCCATAGTCGAACGTCGCGATGATGGAGGGCGGGGCAATCTGGTAGGCTTTGGCGACGCCAGTGAAGTACCCACCGGCGAGAAGTCCGATCAGCGCCATCAGACCCCATTCACGCACACCCATGGTACCCCAGTCACCCAGCAGGAAGGGAAAGGCCGTCCTGATTTCCTGGCCGGGGGCGATGAGAGTAATTGCGCCCGTCGCAACCAGGCCGGTGAGCAGAAACATGCCTTGCAACGAGATGGCCAGCGCCAGCGGAGCCTCGTCCTGGCATTTGCTGCGCGTCAAAACCATCGCCAGCGCATAGAGAAAGGCGCCGAGGAGCGGGCCTAGAATATACCAGGAAAAGGCATCCGATCCGGGTCTGAGAATGGTGATCACGCCGATAAATCCGAGCAGGACGCCAAGCCACTGGCGGCGTGTCACCGGCTCTCCAATCAGCAGGGCAGACAGCAGCGCGATCATGATCGGCGCGGTATAAAGGGCAACGGCGGCGACCGACAAATCGAGAACGGGGAGCGAGGCGTAGAAGACCAGCCAGTTGAGCACCAGAAGCGCGGTGCGGGTCAGGGCCCATTTCGGTGCATGGAGCCGGAACCCGCGCCCAACCCGGCGCATGATCGCGATCATGACCGGCAGAGCCACGATCGCCCGGGTGACGAAGATCTGCCACACGGTGAGGTCCGCGCTGACCAGCTTCACGACGGCATCGCAAAAGGCCATCGCCACAACGGATGCCAGGATCAGGGCGATCCCGAAAGCAGCGCGATCCGGACGGGCAGCGCTTTGCTCCATATTCATTCCCCGCGCCATTACAGGTGATTGTGCGATATGGCTTAGAGACGAAGCCTAATCGCCAGACATCCACGGAAAGAAACCTCGCACGCCCATGCGATGTCTGCAATATCCGCATGAAAAATATGGAATTTGGCCGTTACTCGTGGATATGGCGTTCTGCATCGGCGGCTGGGCCGAGGAGTGCGGGGCAACGCTCCATGGGCCATATTGATCGTCTTCCCGGACCCCGATCCGGGATCTTTCGGACGATTCTGTCACCTTTTGATCATACCCGCTCCATGATCACAAAGGTCCCGGCTCGGTGGCCGGGAAGACGAATATGTGTGGGCTACGCCTTAACCTCCGGCCGCAGGATGTGCGTGTGTTCCGCATCATAGAGCGCACTGTCCCGAAAATTCTCCTCGCCCAGCACGCGGCCAACCATGATCAGCGCGGTGCGGGTGATCTTGGCCGCACGGACCTTTCCGCGGATATCCGACAGCGTGCCGCGGATGATCTGCTGGTCCGGCCAGCTTGCCCGGTAAATTACGGCGACTGGGCAGTCCGCGCCGTAATGCGGTGTCAGGGCGCGCTCGATATGGCGCAGATTGCGGATTGAGAGATGGATCGCCAGCGTTGCTTTCGAGCGGCCGAGTTCTTCCAGCTCCTCGCCCTCGGGCATGGCGCTCGATTGCATCGTCGTCCGGGTCAGGATCAGCGTCTGGCTGATTTCCGGCAGGGTCAGCTCGGTTTCCAGCGCGGCGGCGGCAGCCGTATAGGCGGGTACGCCGGGGATGATCTCGAACGGGATATTTTTGGCGCGCAGGCGGCGGATCTGTTCCGCGATGGCACCATAGAGCGACGGGTCGCCGGAATGGACCCGGGCGACATCGTGCCCCGCCGCGTGAGCTGCCTCGATATCGGTCAGGATCTCGTCCAGCGTCATCGGTGCCGTGTCGATCACCTTGGCGCCCTCGGGCGCATGGGCGACGACGGCTTCGGGGACCAGCGATCCGGCATAGAGGCAGACCGGGCAGCGGGCTATCAGATCCCGGCCCTTGATAGTCAGCAGGTCCGGGTCGCCGGGTCCGGCGCCGATGAAATAGACAGTCATTGTGCAGCCTCTGAAGTCTTGTCCGCCCGAATGCTGGTGCCAGCCTTCCCGGCATAACCGCGCGGGGTATAGACGTGTTTGCCGTTGAACCGGGTCTCGCTGGAGCCGACCATGACCAGCGTCAGCATGTCGACCTGATCGACCGAGAGATCCTTCAGCGTCGTCACGGTGATCGTCTCCTCCTCACGGCCAAGCGAGCGGCCGAGGATCACCGGCGTTTCCGGCGGGCGATGCTGCAGCAGCACGTCGCGGGCATAGGCGAGCTGGGTCCGGCGGCGCATCGAGACCGGATTGTAGAAGGAGATCACGAAGTCCCCTTCGGCGGCGGCTTTCACCCTTTGCTGGATCGCCTCCCACGGTGTCAGCAGATCGGAGAGGGAGATGGTGCAGAAATCATG
>NZ_CAXBDC010000065.1:0-26764 GCF_963974195.1 uncultured Nisaea sp. | reverse complement strand
AAGCACCAGATCGTCCCTGTGTACCAGCTCGTCCCGGCCACGGTAGCCGAGGACCTGTTCTATTTCACGGGATTTGTATCCCGCGATCCGGCTGGCATCCGCCGCGCTGTAGGCGGAGAGGCCACGGGCGACGGAGCGGCCTGCCGGGTCGAGGATTTCCACCAGGTCGCCGCGATCGAAAGAGCCGCTGACTGCCGTCACCCCGGCGGGCAGCAGGCTTTTGCCACGGGCAAGTGCCTTCAGGGCGCCGTCATCCAGCGTGATCGTGCCTTTCGGCGTGAGCGATCCGGCGATCCAGTTCTTCCGTGCCCGGCGCGGGGAGGCGGCGGCGGCGAACCAGGTGACGGGGGCGCCGTCCTCGATCGCGCGCAGCGGGTGCGGGGCGTAGCCCTTGGCGATGGCCATGCGGCATCCGGCGGCGGTGGCGATTTTACCGGCGGCGATCTTGGTGACCATGCCGCCGGAGGCGTGGTCGCTGCCGGCGGTTCCGGCCATTGCCTCGATATCCGCGTCGATCCGTTCGACAAAGGGAATGTGGACCGCGTCCGGATTGCGGCGCGGATCGCCCGTATAGAGGCCGTCGATATCGGACAGCAGGATCAGCGTATCCGCGCTCACCATCTGGGCCACCCGGGCGCCGAGCCGGTCATTGTCGCCGAACCGGATTTCCTCGGTCGCGACCGTGTCGTTCTCGTTGATCACGGGCACCGCGCCGAGCGCAAGCAGGGCCGTCAGCGTGGAGCGGGCGTTCAGATGATGGCGCCGTTCTTCCGTGTCGGACGGGGAAAGCAGGACCTGTGCGACCGTCATGTCGTGCCGGGCCAGCGCTTCCTGATAGGCATGGGCAAGCCGGACCTGACCGGTGGCGGCGGCGGCCTGTTTTTCTTCGAGCTTCAGGGCGCCTTTCGGCAGGCCGAGATGGCGCCGGCCCACGGCGATGGCGCCGGAGGAGACGACCAGCACCTGCTTGCCGCGCGCTTTCAGGCTGGCGATATCGTCGGCGACACTGTTCAGCCAGTCGCGCCGGACCTCGCCGCCCTCTTCATCCACCAGCAGGGCGGAGCCGATCTTGACGACGATCCGCTCGGCGGTATCGAGACCGCTGCCCGTCACCAGCTCTCCGCTATCGGCACTCTCGGGGCTCATACGGGAGACCAGCCGGCCTCGCTTTCGCCGGTTTCTGCCGATGCAGCTGCCTCGTCCGTGTCATCCGCGTCGTCGAAAGACTCCGCGTCATTCGCCTTGTCGGCGGCATCCTTGCGGGCGCGGCGGGCATCCTGAACCGGACCCATCAGGGTCGAAAGCGCCGAGTCGAGACCCGCGCCGGAGATCGCGGAGATGGTGATCACATCGCGGCCGATTTCTTCCTGCACCATGTCGATCAGCACCGGGATATCCTCCTCGGCCACCGAGTCGATCTTGGACAGTGCGACGATCTCCCGCTTGTTGGAGAGACCCCCGCCGTAATCCTCGAGCTCCTGGCGCACGGTGCGGTAGGCGGCGGCCGGATCGTCCTGGGTGGCATCGACCAGATGCAGCAGCACGGCGCAGCGCTCGACATGGCCGAGGAAGCGGTGGCCAAGCCCGGCGCCTTCCGACGCGCCCTCGATCAGGCCCGGAATATCGGCGATGACGAACTCGTCCTTGCCCACGGTGGCGACGCCGAGGCCGGGATGCAGGGTGGTGAAGGGATAGTCCGCGATCTTCGGGCGGGCCCGGGTAACGCTGGACAGAAAGGTCGATTTCCCGGCATTGGGCAGGCCGACCAGACCGGCATCGGCGATCAGCTTCAGCCGCAGCCAGACCCACATTTCCTCGCCCGGCCAGCCGGGCAGGGACTTGCGGGGGGACTGGTTGGTCGATGTCTTGTAATGGGCGTTACCGAAACCGCCATCGCCGCCCTTCATCAGGACGATGCGCTGGCCGACCCGTGTCAGATCGGCGATGACATGCTCGCGATCGTCATCCAGAACCTGGGTTCCGACCGGCAGGCGCAGTACCGAGTCGCCGCCCTTGGCGCCGCTGCGGTTGCCGCCGGCACCGGGACGGCCGCTGGCGGCTTTGAAATGCTGCTGGTAGCGGTAATCGATGAGCGTGTTCAGGCCGTCGACGCATTCCAGCACCACGGCGCCGCCGCGGCCGCCATCGCCGCCATCCGGGCCGCCATATTCGATGAAAGCCTCGCGCCGGAAGCTGACGGAGCCGGGGCCGCCGTCACCGCTCTTCAGAAACACCTTGGCCTGATCGAGGAACTTCATCTCATGTCATCCACTGAGCGCCCGGCCGGCAATCCGAAAGTGGGGCCGGAATTCGGGCACGAAAAAAGGGAACAGCCAAAGGACCGTTCCCTCATCCGCAGCCGTGACCCGCCCGAAGGCGGATGCGGCGTTATTCTGCTGCTTCAGCCAGCGCCACTTCCACGAAGGTGCGGCCGTTGCTCCTCCGACGGAAAGCAACCTTGCCTTCGGTCAGCGCGAACAGGGTGTGGTCACGTCCCATGCCGACATTCTCGCCCGGGTGGAACTTGGTGCCCCGCTGCCGGATGATGATGTTGCCAGCGATGACGGCTTCGCCACCGAACTTCTTGACGCCAAGACGGCGTCCGGCGGAATCGCGACCGTTACGGGAACTACCGCCTGCCT
This sequence comes from uncultured Nisaea sp., assembly GCF_963974195.1. NCBI lineage: Bacteria > Pseudomonadati > Pseudomonadota > Alphaproteobacteria > Rhodospirillales > Thalassobaculaceae > Nisaea > uncultured Nisaea sp. The sequence goes on along the minus strand of NZ_CAXBDC010000065.1, from coordinate 24,122 downwards.
TTTTATGGGCCATGGATTACTCCTTCGTCTCGGCTTCGGCCGAAACCTCTGCCGGAGCTTCGGCTTTCGCCGGAGCTTTCTTGGCAGCGGCCTTCTTCGGCGCGGCTTTCTTCTTACCGTCGGCCAGGATGTCGGTCACGCGCAGCACCGTCAGTTCCTGACGATGTCCGCGGGTCCGGCGATAGCCCTGACGGCGCTTCTTTTTAAAGACGACGACCTTGTCGCCTTTAGTCTGCTCAAGCACTTCGGCGCGTACAACAGCACCTTCAACAGTCGGCGCACCAACTGTGAGGTCTTCGCCTTCACCCAGCATCAGAACGTCGGCAAGATCAACGGAAGAACCGGCGTCGCCGGAAAGCTTCTCGACCTTGATAACGTCGTTCGGGGCGACTTTGTACTGTTTACCGCCGGTTTTAACGACTGCGAACATTGTCAATACTCTGGCAATGAAAAGGGCGCGCGGACACTTACTTCCGCGTCAGAGCGGCGGACTATACTCCTGGCGACGTTCAAGTCAACAGCGGAGTGCCCGGTTTTTGAGAGAATCTGCGGGGCCGGTCTGCCACCCCCGGATGTCCGCTCCGTCACCGCAGCAGCCCCCTATATATAGTGTCTGGAGAGGGGAGGCGCAAAGGCTGGGGAAACCGAACCAGACGTGCCTGTCTGCCTATTGCGTTTCCAGCATGCTTTTGACGGCCAATATGCGGCGGGATACGATCGGATCGGGTGACGGGGACCGGTGTCATGGCGCAGGCAAGACCAGCTTTCGAAAACCCGGCCGTCGCGGCCGCATATGAGTCCTTCCCTGCGCCGCAGCGGGAAGGCTTGCTTAAATTGCGCACGCTGATCTTCGAGACGGCGGCGGAGACGCCAGGGGTCGGCACGCTTGAAGAAACCCTGAAATGGGGCCAGCCCGCTTACCTGACGCCAAAAACCAGATCAGGCTCGACCATCCGGCTTGGCCTGCCAAAACAGGGCGGCTTCGCCCTCTACGCCCATTGCCAGACGACACTCATCCCGGACTTCCGCAGCCTGTTCCCGGATGAATTCGACTATGAAGGCAATCGCGCGGTGCATTTCAAGGAAGGCGCCGCACTGCCGCTGGAGCCGTTGCGGCTGCTCGTCCGCAGCGCCCTGACCTACCATCTGAAATAGCCGGGCAAGATAGGGGGCACGGGCCAGTGTGAAAGCCGGAACGCCAGGCATGCAATTCCGGTATTGAATCCCGCCACCCGCCCCGCTATGTTCCGGCCCCTGTTCGGAGAGGTGCCGGAGTGGTTGAACGGGACGGTCTCGAAAACCGTTGAGCGCGCAAGTGTTCCGAGGGTTCGAATCCCTCTCTCTCCGCCAGACCCTCCTTTTGAAATCGTTTATGGTTCTCACACGTCTATGTTAGCGAGTTATAACCGCTACTTTGGTGCGCTAGGCCATAATCAGTTTGTCAGAGAATTTTATACGCTAAAAAGTGCCCGTATACCGGAATATATAGGTGTGATAACCGCGCATTACGATTTGTTGCGTTTGTCAGAGGGGGGGCGCCAAGGCTAATGATCCCTGATCAAATTGATCGCTCCGAGTATCTTACTCATTTTTGATCTGACATTGAGCCAAGCGCTGATAGTATGCGGTGCTGTTTTGACGTCAGATGATGAAGCTCATTGCAATCCTCGATTGTCAATTTGCCTCAACCTCTCTAAATTTCGGTCAAGTTTCATTCTCCACATACCATTGAGGGTAATTTGAGCAACCAAGAGGAATTCGCTCCGCTAGACCAGCAGGAAGACATCGATGATGTCGGCGGGAATTGGATTAGTGATGCGGTGTTGTGGTCGACAGACTGGACAACTGAAACGATTCTTTCTCAGTTGCGGCGTGGTAATATCGACCTAAATCCACGTTTTCAAAGAAGAAGCGCTTGGACTGATAAGAGAAAAAGCCTTTTCATAGAGTCATTAATTTACGGGGTGCCGATTCCTCAAATCATATTGGCAGAGGATAAGAGAAAAAAGGGAAGATTTATTGTAATAGATGGAAAGCAAAGGCTTCTTGCAATTAGGCAATTTGCCGCTGAAGAAAATGAATCTTTTGATAAGCTGATTTTAAAGGGATTGGAGCCGAATAAAAATAAGAAATCAATTTTTGAGGGAAAATCATATCACGATATGAAACTTAATGAAGATTATAGGCAGTATATAGACTCTTTTGATAATCAAACAATAAGAACTGTAGTTATACGAAATTGGAAGAATGAAGAGTATTTATATTCAGTATTTCTTCGAATAAACCAAAACAGTGTTCCTCTCTCTTCACAAGAGCTGCGTCAAGCGATTGACCCAGGCGAGTTTTCGGAATTCGTTGACGAGCGCTCTGGGTCCAGCGAGCCGTTGCGCGCTGCTCTTGGTTTAGACCGCCCGGATTTTCGAATGCGCGACGCTGAGCTTTTACTCCGGTATTTTGCGTATCAAAATTTTGCATCAAGCTATCAGGGAAACTTGAAAAAATTTCTTGATTCGACTCATCGATATTTTAATAGCCAATGGGATTCTGAGAATATAAAGGCCCTCAGGCAGTTTGAAACGTTCAATCAAACTCTGATTCTGACGCGTCAAATTTTTGGTGAGAAAAAGTACTTAAGAAAATGGAATGGGAATTCATTTGAGCCGAGGATAAATCGTGCTGTATTCGACATTATGATGTACTACTTTTCTGATTCTAATATTGCTTCGAAAGCAAGCATCGAATCAGAAAAAATTATCAATGCATTCATAAAGCTGTGTGAGAACAAAGATTTTATATCCTCTTTGGAAACCACAACTAAATCTTTAGTTGCAAATCGGATTCGTTTTTCAATGTGGGCCGAAGCTCTAAACCGTGAGCTTGGAACAGATATAAAGTCCCCGTTCGACTGATGGCTACAGACCGTTATCTTGAAATGAAGAACCGGGCTTTAAAATTAAAGAAGCTCTTTGCTCCAAAAACGCAGAATGTGAGCGGTATTTATAGAAATAGTACAAAGGAGAGGATCTATTCTTTTTCAGTGCTTACTCATGCAACAATTGAAGAATATATAGAAAATGAAGTTCGGTTTATTGCAGAAGAATCTCATAGAAAATGGAAAGATGTAGGCTATATTAGCTTACCGTTGTTAGCTATGATGTGTCGACGAGAAGGAGGAGATGTCGGATTCTCAGATGATGTTTTTGATATTTCAAGCAAAAGAGAACTTAGGACGATTGTTACGCATTCATTTATTCAATGTAAAAGCCGTATTGACGCAAACCACGGCATACGTAAAAATAATATATCAAAACTTTTTATGAATATTGGTTTTTCTCCATCAGGAGCTTGTGAAGCTATAATAGGTAGTTTGGATGCATTTGGGCAAAAACGCGGTGATTATGCTCATAAAGCACCGACAGAAACATTACTGCGAGAAACTGATCCATATACAGAAGCACTCGAAACCATACGCCTGATTGAAGAAATCGAAGTCCTTGATGGCGAGATTTCAAATTATCGAGATGATCAGGGTTTATGATAAAATTTAATAATTATTTCTAATTTAATAAATTCACAGAATAAATAATATTGCTATATATGGATAATTTTTAAATTTACCTCAGTAGTAGATTTCTAAATTGTTTTCTACTATTTGTTATATTTTTACCATAAGCATTGGCTATAGCAGGCCAATACTGACCGATTACTTTCACTGTGAATCACCGAAGGGTTTGCCTCGATCCCCGCTTTGCCTCCGACCTACATTATCTGCCCGAAACCCGCCGCCTGATGGCTCAGGCGGCGGACAGCGAACGTTACGTGCCCGTCGCGCCCACTTCCGCAGTGGCATGCGGCCACGGTTTCCGCTTGTTGAGATAAAAAACCACGGCAAACACGGCAAGGGCAGCGATGTTGACATAGAGGTGGGCCGGCCACATCAGGGCGAAGCCGACCGCGCCGATCACCGCGCGTTCAAGCAGGTTCATTTTGTTTTCCCAATGCCCTTCCAGGGCCGCGCAGAGCGCCCAGAAGCCGAAAACGGCGAAGCCGAACACTTCCAGCATCTCCCCCCAGTTACCGCTCATGAGCGGCGTGAAGGCGATCAGGAAGGGGACGAAATACAGCCCTTTCGCAATTTTCCAGGAATAGAACCCGGTCAGCATCGGCGGCGATTTGGCGATGGCGGCGGCGGTGAAGGATGCCAGGCAGACGGGCGGGGTCACGTTGCTGTCCTGGGACAGCCAGAACACGATCATATGCGCCGACAGCAGGGCGGTTGCCAGGACCGGGGCGGTGAAGGCCGTGTCATACAGCAGGGACAGGCTTTCAAACGGCATGCCCTTGATCAGCGTATGGGCCTGGTCGAATGGCATCGGGCCGGCGAGGGCTGCGATCGATTCAGGGGCGGTCAGCATGAAGATCGCCTTGGCGGCGTCCGGCAGGGTGCCGCTCACCAGCTGCTCGATCAGCTGGTCCTGCAGGATAAGCTGGTTGAGCGCGGGGGCGGAAAGGGTGCCGAGCACGATATAGGCGGCGGTTACCGGCAGGCCCATGCCCAGAACGAGGGAGGCCAGCGCCACCAGGATGATGGCGATGGAGAGGGAGCCGCCGGCCCAGTTGGTGATCATCAGCGAGAAGGTGTTGCCGAGCCCGGTTGTCGAAATGACATTGACGATGAGGCCGACGGAGCACAGCAGGATGGCGGTCATGATCATGTTCCGCGACCCGAGCTCAAGGGCGGCGATGATCTGTTTCAGGCCCATCCGGTTCGGGGTCAGCCAGGACGCGCCGATACAGGTCAGAATGGCGAAACCGGCGGCATATGTCGGCGTATAGCCGATGACCAGCATGCCGATCAGCAGGGCGACCGGGATGATGAAGGGCGGGCCGCCTTCCTTGAAGACCTGCCAGACGGTCGGCGAATTCTCTTCCGGCGGCAGGATGGCGTTGACCTTGCGCGCCTCGATCCGGACGAAGAAGGCAACGGTCAGGAAATACAGGATGGCGGGCAGGATGCTGACCACCACGATGGTGGTGTAGGGAAGCTGGGTGATGGAGGCCATGACAAAGGCACCGGCGCCCATGATCGGCGGCATCAGTTGCCCGCCGGTGGAGGCGGCGGCTTCCACGCCCCCTGCGAATTGCGGTTTGAACCCGGCCTTTTTCATCAGCGGGATGGTGATGACGCCGGTCGATGCCGTATTGGCGACGGCGGACCCCGAAATCGTGCCCGTCAGGCCGCTGGCGATCACCGCGACCAGGCCCGGCCCGCCGACAAGATTGCCGGCAACCGTTCTGGAAATATTGACGATGAAGTTCCCCGCCCCCGATTTCAGAAGGAAGGCACCAAAAAGGATAAACATGAAAACAAAGGTCGAGGAGATCCCGGCGATACTGCCGAACAGCGCATCGTCGCCATACATCGACCGGAACATCAGGGTCTCGGGTTGCAGGCCGGCAAACCGGAACACGCCCGGCACATAGGCCCCGAACCATGAAATATAGGCGAGTGCCGTGACGATCAGGACAGGAATGATCATCCCGGTTGTGCGGCGGGTAAACTCGATCGCCCCGATGATACAGAGGGACCCCATGACCCAGTCCAGGGACGAGAGCCGGACGCCGCGATCATAGATCGCGCTTTCGGCATTCACGATATAAAGCGCGGCGATGGCGACAAGGATCCCGAAGCCGATATCGAGTGCCCGGATCAGCGGGCGTTGTGCCCAGGGCTTCCTTGAGACCGACGTCACGAGGCCGCAGAGCAGCGCGAATCCGGCGAAATGGAAGCCATTCTGAAACAGGGTGGGAAGAGTTCCCAGCGTGTTCATCCAGATATGGAAAAGGGCTATGCCAACAGCCAGAAAAAGGATGGCGACCTCGGTTTTCGACCTTTTCCTGACGTCAATATCTTCGGCGCTCTCGAAACTCATTTGTATCCCTGCCCGTGGTGTTTTTTCTCGCACCGGCTTGATGCCGGATTCGAAAAACCGGAGGCCGCGCATTTCGGCCTCCGGTCAACCTGTCTAACGTTAGCCAAACGTTATCTGGTTCTTATTTGGCGATCAGGTGATCGGGGATGGTGATCCCGACTTCCTTGTAGTACCGCGCCGCACCGGGATGCAGCGGTACCGGAAGACCGCCAATCGCCTTGTCGATGGCCATCGCCTTCGTGGCGGCGTGGATGGCGTTCAGGAAGCCGAGATTTTCAAAGATCGTCTTGGTGATCTGATAGACATCTTCTTCCGGAATATCCGCCGTGGTGGCCAGGAAGTTCGGCTGGGCAACGGTCTGGATGTCCGTTGTCTGGCCGGGATAGGAGTTGGCGGGGATGGTGTAGGGAACCCACAGACCGCGGCCGTTATCGGCCTTCTTCACTTCGTCTTCGGTCATGCTCAGCATCTTCACGCTGTCGCCAGCGGTCGACATCAGCTGAACCAGCGCGCCGACGGGAACGCCACCCGGCACCCCGACGCCGGCAATCTTGCCGTCCTGCAAGGCGGAGACCGATGGGCCATATCCGCCGTACATCAGCTCAAAATCCTTGTCCATATCCAGGCCAAACCCGGACAGGATGGTGCGGTTGGATCCGATGGTGCCGGAATTCTTGGCGCCCATCGCAACGGCCTGGCCCTTCAGGGCGACGAAGTCGGCCATGGTGCCGGTTTTCGCCTTGTCGGCGGCAATGATGTAATGCTCGACATTCTGCCACAGCATGCTGATGGAACGCAGTTTGGTCTGCGGGCCGTCGGCGGCGACCGGGCCGGTGCCGGTTGCGGCATAATAGCCGAAAAGTCCCTGAAGAATGGCGAACTGGGCCTCGCCGTCGCGGAGCAGTTTCACATTCTCGCCCGATCCGGCGGAGGAAATGGCGGACATGCCGATCTTCGTCTTCGGCTCCAGCTTGACCTTGGTCAGGGTGGCGAGCGCGACGCCAACCGGGTAGTAGGTGCCGCCGGTCGACGCGGTCGACAGGATGTAGTTCTTCGCTTCCTGGGCAGAGGCCATTCCGGCACTCAACGTAATCCCAAGAGCCACGGCACCAGCCGTGATCACGCGTGATGGACGAAAGTTCATTAGTATACTCCCTATGTATTTTTTATTTTTCAGGGTCGCCGAATGGGCCCGTGCGATGAAAATGACGTTAACGATATCCGGCATCAAGCTCTACTTCTCCTTTTCCATTTTCAACGCGGCCGGAACGCGATGACTATCGCGCGTTGATCATGATCGATTACTCTCGCGCTGAATCACCGAAGAGTTTGCCTTGATGTCCGCTTTTGCCGCCGATCCAGACTATCTGACCGAAACCCGCCGCCTGATGGCCCAGGCACAGGCGGCGTTTGAGCGCGGGGATCTGGCGGGGTCGGCGGACGGGTTCGTGCTTGTTGCCCGGCGCCATCCGGCGGCGGTGGGGGGCTGGGTTCAGGCGGCAGCGGCCGGATTGCGGGCCGGGGTGGTCGCGCTTGCCCTGAAAGCGGCGCGGCGGTCGGTGCTTCTGGATCCGAGCGCGCCAGCGGCGGCGGCTCTGTTGACGGCCGCCTCCACGGCCGAACCCCTGGTCAGCCGTCACAGAGCAACGGCGCTCTGGGCGATCCTGCATCCGGGCAAGGCGGAAGCTCTGGGGGCGCTTGCAAGCAGTTACCAGGATCTTGGCCGGGCCGAGCAGGCGGAGCGGGTGGCGCGGGATGCCCTGCATGCCGATCCGTATCTCGACTGGGTGCGGGTCAATCTTGCCGTGATCCTGCGTGAATCCGGCCGCGAGGGGAAAGCGGAGACGGAGCTGCGCCGGGCCGTGATTGCCGGCCCGGACGGTAATCTGGCCTGGCGCCGGATGGCGGCCCTCGCCGAGACCCTGTCGAAGCTCGAGCGCGCAGGCACGGCGGCACGGCGGGCTCTGGTCATTGATGCGCAGGATCATGTCAGCGCGCTGTTTCTCTCGATTGTCGAGCGCCGCCAGGGCGATCTTGACGGCGCGCTGCACCGCTTGCAGGCCTTGCCCGAGGCGATGGATGGCGAGGCGGGGCGGGATGCCGTCGAGTTCGAGCTGGGGACCGTTCTCGACCGGCTCGGGCAGTATGACGAAGCCTGGACCCGTTTCGAGCGGGGCAACCGGATCGCGGTTCAGCGTGCGCCGTCGGGCGCTGCCGATCCGCGTCCTTTCCTGAGCACGCTTGATGCTTTCGCGGGCGCGATTTCGGACGGTTGGCCGGCGCGCTGGGCGCGGCTTCCGGAGGCGTCACCGCCCGCCGTGTTCATGGTCGGTTTTCCGCGCTCCGGGACGACATTGCTGGACCAGATTCTGGACGCCCATCCGGATGCCCGGGTGATCGAGGAGCAGCCCGTGCTTTCCAGCGTCGGGGCCGGGTTCATTGCGGCGGGCAAGGAAACGCTGGCCGAACGGCTTGCCGCCTTGGACGAGGATGAAGCCGACCGGCTGCGCGCGGAATATCGGGCCAAGCTGGTGCGCTGGGCCGGTGATAAAAGCCCGCGCGTGGTGATCGACAAGATGCCGCTCAACATCATCTATCTGCCGCTTGCCCTCAGGCTCTATCCGAATGCCAAGGTGATCCTGTCCCTGCGCCATCCGTGCGACTGTTGCCTGAGCTGTTTCATGCAGTCGATCCGGCTCAACTCGGCGATGGCCAGTTTCACCTCGATGGAGGGGGCCGCCGGTTTCTATGCGCGGGTCATGGCTCTGTGGCAGGAGATCGAGCGGGTATTGTCGCCCGACCATATTACCGTGCGGTACGAGGATCTGGTTGCCGATACGGAAGGCGTGGCCCGGCGGGTAGTTGATTTCCTCGGCCTCGACTGGACGGACGCGGTTCTCGATCACACGGCGCATGCCAAGGCGCGGGGTATGATCCGGACCCCCAGTTTCCGCCAGGTGTCGGAGCCGATCTATACCCGCGCCGTTGGCCGGTGGTCCCGGTACCGGGACCAGATGGCGCCTTATCTGGACACGCTTGCACCCTATGCCGGGTATTTCGGCTATGGAGACCCGAGGGACATCCCGCGCGGGGAAGACTAGGCCCCGGGTTCATGAGGGGCGCCGGGGACGTCTTTCACAATGAACCCCAGGTTTGGCTTGCTTCTTGCTTACCTCACTCTTCGACAAAGCCACGCCCCCGGGCGGGTCTGAACACGTGATGGAAGCTGTTGCCGATGGCATTTGCCGAAAGAATGGATTCCGGTTTTCCGGATGAGCCCCGGATGCTTGAAACCGGGACCTCCGCACCGTCCGGCGCGGGCGGTCTTCAGATGCACAGTTTCGGGTTCTGGCAGCAGGGCGTTGCGCCGGGTGACTGGTCGCATGAAGTCATCGCCCGCAATCTGGAGGGCGAGGATTTCAAGGGTTACCGGCGGGCCTCCGATCCGTCCTGTCTGCGCGATACCAGCCCGTATTTACCCGAAACAACAGAAGTGCTGCCGGACGAGATCGTGGTTGAGACAGGACGTCTTGTTCCCGCTCAGGCCTCGGAGGAGACCATTGCCGCCGTCGGGCGGCTGGTTGCGGCGTATGGCGAGGATACTCTCCTGGACCGGATCGATGGTGATGCCCTGGTCCAGCCTGCGCGTACGGAGAGTCATGGGGCGGATCTGTACGGGATCGAGCTGGTCGATACAGTCGCCGGCGCTGCCCGGCGTGCCGGGCTCGAGGGCTCGCCCATGTATGCCGCGATGCGCGGTATGGACGCGTCCCGGGCCGCTCCGGAAGACGGCCTTGTAGAGGCGGGTCTGCATCGCCGGGTCACGGATCTTGAGGCTGACACCACTTCTGCCACGGCAGAAGCTGGTCTGCTCCGGTTTGGCCAACCCCTCGTATCCGGCCAGCCCCTGATCCAGAGCGCCGACGATTTCCTGATGCTTTGAGTGCGGTCCGTGCCATCACCGCCGGATTTTCTTTCCTGACTGCCCCCTTGCGCTGACATGCCTGCGCTGGTTCCATGCTCGTGCCTCTTCTTTCAAAGACCCATTTCACGAGCAAAGCCATGTCCGCTTCCAGCACCGGGGCTTCCTTGCCCTACCGTCTTCGCCTGCCTGGCCCGACCGCTGTTCCCGATCGTGTCCTTCAAGCCGCCGCTCAGCCGATGATCGCCCATCGCGGGCCGGAATTCCTGGCCCGCTTCAAGGCGATCCAGGACCGGCTGCAACCGATCCTCGGCCGCTCCGGTGTGCCGCCCTTCCTGTTCGCCTCGACGGGCATTGGGGCCATGGAATCCGGCATCATCAATGTTGCCGGGCCGGGTCAGCGGGTGCTGATCGCGACCAATGGCCAGTGGGGACCGGTCTTCCGGCGCCTGGCGGAGGGTATCGGTGCGGAAGTCGACGAAGTGGTCTCCGGTCTTGGTGATCCGGTTGATCTCGACGGAGTGCGCCGGGCGCTTGGTGAGAAGAGTTATGCGGCGGTCGTCACGGTGCATAGCGAGAGTTCAACCGGTGCGCTGACCGATCTGAAAGCCCTCGGCGAAATCGTTGCGGAAACGGACTCGGTTCTGGTCTGCGACAGTGTCAGCGGCCTTGGCGGCGCGGAGCTGTGCGCCGATGAATGGGGTGTGGATGTCGTGGTTTCCGCCTCGCAGAAATGCCTGATGTGCCCGCCGGGCCTCGGCATTGCCAGCATCAGCGAGAAGGCCTGGGGCATCATCGATCGCGATGACCGCGGCCCGCGCGGCTATTTCGACTATCGCCGCTTCCGGCCGATGGCGGAGAAGGGTGAGCCGACCTATACGGCACCGGTCGCCATGCTGAACGCACTCGACGCGGCCTTGAGCATGATTGGCGAAGAGGGGCTGGACGCGACACTGGCGCGTCATCTGCGGCTCAATTGTGCGCTCACTGCCGGACTTGATGTGCTCGGCTTCTCGGTCTTCCCGACTGGCACGCCAAGCCCGACGCTGGTTGTGGTGAAAACACCGGAGGGAGTGTCCGCTCCGGTGCTGATCGATCATCTGGCGGAGCGCTATAACTGCATGATTGCGGGTACCCGGTTCGAGGACCTGAAAGACCGTCTGGTCCGGATCGGCACCATGGGCTGGGTCAGCGAGGCGGAAATCCTGACCGACCTGGAGCAGATCTCCGCTGCCCTTGCCGATCTTGGTGCCAGCGCCGATAAAGAGGCTGCACTTGCAGCCGCGAAAGCGGCATTCGCAGGATAAAAATCCAAGGGGGCGGTGGATGACAGCACCGGATAATTGGGGCTGGAAGGCCCGCATCGGCATGTTCATCGTCGGCAGCGAAGCCGTTCCGGAAGCGGAATGGTGGGCCATGATGCCGCCCCATACCTCTGTCCATGCCGCCCGGGTCTCCGCCCCCGCGCCCTGGGCCGCATGGGACGCGGACAGGACGCATGTCAGCCTGTCGGAAGATCTGGCGCGCGGGGCACGGCAGTTCGCCTCGATGCGCCTGTCGGCGGTGGTGCTCGGCCACAGTTCCAGCAGTCTGGTCGGCGGCAAGGGCTGGGACGAGGCAGTGGTGCAAAGCCTCTCGGATATCCTCGGGTCCGGCATCCCGGTCACCACCAATGCGCTCGACTGCTTCGCGGCTCTCAAGGTATCGGACGTCAAAAGCCCGTTTCTGGTGCTGCCGCCCTGGTTCAACGACGCCACGCTGGCCGTTGCTCTCGGCTATTTCCGCGATCACGGCATCGAGCCCGCGGGCATGCTGCGCTACGATCCGGGCCCCGGCTGGCGCGATGTGCCGACGGGCGAGATGTATCCACTGGGCCTTGGTTTCGAGCAGCAGATCGAGCCGCTTTATACCCAGATCAAGGCGGCCTGCCCGAATGAGGCCGACGGAGTGCTGATCCTCGGCACCGGTTTCCGCTGTGTCGGGCTTATCGAGACATTGGAGCAGGACCTGCGGCGCCCGGTGATTTCGGCCAATCAGGCAAGCCTGTGGCATTGCCTGCGACTGGCGGGTGTACAGGTGAAGATTGCAGGGTATGGGAGTCTGCTGGCTGGGTAAGGCGCTGCCGCGCGGCATTCATGCTCCGGCGTCTTCCACATGAACCGGCCTGCTTGTTACAATTTCAGGTAGAATGATCGGAATCAGGACCCTACCCCGAGGGAAACTGGCGTGAGCTGGCAATACGATACCATCGTCAAAAGTGACGAGCCTGCGATCCAGCGTTTCATCGATCTCTGGACCGAGCGCCGGGCCGGGCGGCCGATGCCGTCCCGGAGTGCTTTCGTGCCGGAAGATCTGCGCGAATGGTTCGGCCATGTTCTGCTCCTCGATGTCATTGAGGGAGGCGCGGATTTTCGCTACCGGCTGGTCGGGGTGGAGATCGCGCGGGCGCTGGGCCGGGATTATACCGGACGGCGGATGACGGAATGCACCTACGAGGTTCCCAGAGCCGCTGTGATCAGGGAGTTTCGGGAGGTTGTCGAGGCGCGCGGCCCGGTCTTGCGCGCGGGGCATGTCACCTGGGCGCCGGACAGGAGCTGGCGGGCTTTCAGGTCGGTCCATGCGCCACTGGCCTCCGATGGGCAGACGGTGGACAAGACCATGGGCGTGCTGCTTATCGGACAGGCGGTGCCGTATCCGTCGCGCGGATGGCGTTCCTGAGCATCGAGAGCCGGCGAGCCGGATAATCCCGGACGGAGATTCTCTGCCGCTTTATCGGGCCGCCCTGTCCGGAACCGCGCGCAGGGCCGTCGGCATGTCGCGGTCATAGTCCGTTATGTAGTCGCGGGTCAGCGGAACGGCTTTCTGATCGCGTGCCATCTGTACCTGAAACACCATGTGGCCGAAGCGCCGGAAAGACAGCTCCGCGCTGATCAGATAGAACTCCCACATCCGGCAGAAGCGCTCGTCATAAAGCGAGGCCATGGCATCCCAGCTGGCCATGAAGCGATTGCGCCAGTGCCGGATGGTTTTCGCATAATGCAGCCGCAGCACTTCGATATCGGTGACCCAGAGCTGCTGCCGCTCTATCTCGGGCAGGACTTCGGAAAGCGCAGGCGAATAGCCTCCGGGGAAGATATAGCGGCGGATCCACGGATTGGTGACGCCGGGTCCGTCCTGCCGTCCGATGGAATGCAGCAGCGCGACGCCGTCCTCGGTCAGGGTTTCGCGCACCTTCGAGAAGAAGTCGCGGTAATTGTTGATGCCGACATGCTCGAACATGCCGACCGAGACGACGCGGTCGAATGTATCCTCGATCAGGCGGTAATCCATCAGCTCGAACCGGACGCGATCCGACACGCCGGACGCCTTGGCACGGGCGACGGCGCTCTTGTACTGCTCTTCGGAAAGGGTAACGCCGAGCACTTCGACATCCGCCATCCGGGCCAGGGCGATGGCGAGCCCGCCCCAGCCGCAGCCAATATCGAGGACGCGCTGCCCCGGCTTCAACAGGAGTTTTGCGGCGATATGCCGGATCTTCGCTTCCTGTGCGGCATCGAGACCGGTGTCGGCTTGCGGAAAATAGCCGCAGGAATATTGCCGCTGGGGGTCGAGGAAGCTGTCATAGAGAGCGCCGGAGAGATCGTAGTGATGGGCAACGTTTTCCCGGGCCCGGTGAATGGGATTTGATTGCTGCAATCTTCTGGCGATGCGCCCGACGGAGCCGAGAATGCGTTGCAGTGGCTGATCTTCGAGGCGCTGGTAATTCACCATGCCGATCTCGATCAGATCATATAGCTGCCCTTCTTCGATGCTCAGCCGCCCGTCCATATAGGCTTCGCCGAGCTTTAGCTGAGGGTAGAGCGCCAGTTGCATGTCGGCGATCCGGTCTTTCACCCGGATCGTGACATGTGGAGCGCCAGAACCGACGGTCCGGCTCTGATTATCTGGGCCAAGGATTGTGATGGTCCCGGTCTTGATGATCCGGGACAGGAGACTCGCAAACAGCATCTGTCCGCCCCCAATTCGCTCTAAGACGATGGCGTGGACATTCGCGGTCAACCAATCCGACCCACGCTCAATTTGAATAACACGGTCCGGTTATGGTTAAGAATGCACCCGGGAGCGGAAAGTTCAAATTGCCATGTTGGATATAAGGAATATTGCAAGCGGCACGAATGTGGCTGACAGCCACGTTTGGCGCGTCACCCGAGACGGCGCCTCAGCCAGTCAGTCAATTGCTCCATTCCCAGAACGATCACGAAAATAGCCAGGATGATGGTGGCGGCTTTCGGGTACTGGAATAGCTCGAAGGCGCTTTTCAGTTCCTGGCCGATGCCGCCGGCCCCGACGATCCCGAGTACCACCGATGACCGCACCGCAAGTTCCAGGCTGAACAGGCTGGTATTGATGAAGGACGGCATGCAGTCCGGCACCACGGCGGCGAACAGGATGTCGATTTTGCGGGCGCCGGCGGCGTCGAGGGCCTCGCGGGATTGCCGGTCGGAATCCTCCATGGCCTCGGCGAAGAAGCGGCCGCAGAAACCGGCGGTGTCGACGATGATGGTCAATGTCCCGGCAACGGCGCCGAGACCGACGGCGGAGACGAAGAACAGCGCCCAGACCAGATCCGGCACCGTGCGGAACAGGGACACCAGCATCCGGGCGATCCAGCGGAAGGGGCCAAGCGGGGTCAGGCCCATGGCGCCGCACCAGGCCAGGGGAAAGCTGACAAGAATGCCGAAAAACGTTCCGGCAAGGGCGATCTGAACGGTCTCCAGCAGCCGTAATGCCATGCGGCCGAGAAAGGCCGGATCGGTCGCCGGCGGCAGCATCCGGCCAAGCAGGGAGCCCATGCGGGGCAGGGCCCCGGCCATCCGCTCCGGCGATGGCGTGACTTCGCCGATGGAGGCAACCAGAAGCGCGCCCAGTGCAACCATGAGGGCGAAGCGCAATGGGTCGAGCCGGGCAATGCGCGGCATGACGGGGCGCTCCGGATATTCGGTGCGGATATCAGTTGCCATGGAAGACGGGCTCCAGATCCGCGGGTGCCAGGTCTGCGCTGGCCGCATTCAGCATGATCGTGCCGGCTTTCAGCGCGATGACCCGGTCCGCGTAGGAAAGGGCGTGGTTCATGTCATGGGTGGTGAAGAGAAGAGTGCAGCCCCGTGCTCCGGCAAGCCGGTGGAACAGCGTCATGATGTCGTTCCCGGCGGCGGGGTCGAGGCTGGCCGCCGGCTCGTCCGCGATGATCAGGGCGGGCTTGTGCACAATGGCGCGGGCGATGGCGACGCGCTGGGACTGACCGCCGGAAAGCGTGTCCGCGCGGGCATTCCATTTCTCCCCGAGACCAACGGCATCCAGCGCGGCCCGGGCGTCTTCGCGGAGGACGCGGGGGGCAAGCATCTGGTGCCAGGCCCGGATGCCGTGGCCCTGGCCGAGATAGCCATTCACCACATTCGACAGCGCACTGGTACGGCGCACCAGGCCATGGAACTGGAAGACAAAGCCGAGCTGTCGGCGCAGGGCCTTCCGCTGGCGCAGGCTGGGGTTGCCGGAAAATGTCTCGCCCAGGATCTCGACATCGCCGCCGCTAAGCGGGATGAGGCCGGCGAGGCACCGCAACAGGGTGGATTTGCCGGCGCCGTTCGCGCCGATCAGGGCGACACGCTCGCCCTGCCGGACCTCAAGGCTGACGCCGTTCAGGATCGGCAGCCCGGGCGCGAAGCTTTTCTGTGCCCGGCGAACCTCGATGATGGATGAGCTCATGCACTGATGCCGTTGACGGGGGCGCCGCGCACGGGCGCCGGAGACAGATGCTCCCGGGGCCCGTGCAGCGGCTGCTCCGGTCAGTCGCCGACGAAGCTGGTGAAGCGCTCGACGCCGATGGTTTTGTACATGGAGCGGACATAATCGTAGTCGGTGTCATCGACCGACGAGAGGAAGAAGCCGCCACGGTATTTCTGGTTGTCATCCCCTTTAAGCACGGCGGCCAGCAAGGCCTGTCCGTCCTCTTCGAAGGCCTTGCGGACTTTCGCCACGATGCTCTTGTCGAGGCCGTTGCGGGCGACGAGGATGTCGTTCGGCAGGTCGCGGCCGCGTGCGATCACGGTGAAGGCGACATCCGGATAGGCTTCCCGGGCTTTCTGCAGAGGGCCGAAATTCATCCCGATGGCGCTGATGTCGCCACGGATCAAGGCCTCGACGGCGATGTTGCGGGAGATGATTTTCGGCTCATAGTCCCGGCCGTAATCGAGACCGAGATCGGCCAGCGCCTGTGCCGGGCCGAGATGCTGGGAGGTCGATCCGACGGAACCGAAGGAAATCACCTTGCCCTTCAGGTCGCTGACCTGTTTCACGGGGCCGGTCGCCAGCGTGACGATCTGGGCGAAATAATCGGGACGCTGCCAGGCGACAACGATCTCCGGCTTGGTCAGCTCCTTCAGCACGACATATTCGGCAGGCCCGGTCAGCACGAAGTCGGCCTGGCCGGCATTCATCGCCTCGACGGCGGCGGTCCGGCTGCCGACCGGGAAGAGCTCAAGCTCCAGGCCGGTGCTTTTCTCGATCGCCGCTTCGAACTGTCCGAACTCCTGCTGCAGGGCTTCCAGGCCCTCGATGTCGGTGACGGCGAAACGGATCGGCTCTGCCGCCTGGGCGAGGGCCGGAAGGGAAATGGCCATGAGAGCGGCCGCAAAGAACTTGCGCAGCATCGGAAACGCCTCCAAATGTCGGGTCACTGCCCGTTTGTCAGAACGTTCGAGCCTAGCGGCGGCGTGTATCCCTGTGATGTTGGGTCCGTGTCGTCTTGACGTCGGTTCGATGACGTTTTCATGTCATGGCCTGTCAGCCGCCATATCTGGCAGCGCCTTCCGCCGGAGGGACCTTCATGAAGCTTGTTTTTGATCATCTTGCCATTGTCGCCACGGACCTTGAAACGGGGGCGGATTGGGCCAGGGAGCGGCTCGGCGCGGATATGACGATTGGTGGTGCGCACCCGAAAATGGGCACGCACAACAGGTTGACCCGGACCGGGGCGGATAATTTCCTTGAGATCATCGCGATTGACCCGGAACAGGCCGCTCCGGAGCGGGTTCGCTGGTACCGGATGGACGATCCGGCTGTACAGGCGGCGACGAAAGCAGCCCCGAAGCCGCTTTCCTGGATCGTCGCGACGGATGATCTTGATGCCGTGCTGACCACGGCCCGGGGGCTTGGCCTTGATCTGGGCGTGCCGGTCCAGGTCAGCCGGGGCGACCTGACCTGGCGGATTGCGGTCCGTGACGATGGCGATCTGCCGGAGGGCGGAACCCTGCCGGTCTTCATCCAATGGCCGGAGGGGTCGCATCCGGCAACCCGGATGCCGGATCTCGGCCTTTCGATCACACAGCTAATCTTGCGTCATCCCGAGCCGGCCCGGCTGGATGGATGGCTGTCCGCGCTTGGTGTCCGGGGGATGGTCCGGATAGAGGCAGGCGAGGCAGGGATAGCCGCTGAAATTACCAGGGCGGACGGAGGGTCGGTGCTGATTGACTAGAGCAGGGACGCGTGGTGCCTGGGCACCAGATCCGTGAACCCTTCGTCGAGCCCGAACCCGATATCGATCAGATCGCGGCGGACAACCTGGAATTCGCTTAGAATGGGATGCATGGCCGCCGGGCTCCGGGGAGGATCGATCTCGCTATTGGCGAACAATGCGAAACCGTCAATATTCGGCTCGTCGGACCGGAGGGGAAAGACACAGGCTTCAGCGCGGCGCTCCTCGCCATTCTCGTACTGCTGGAGCAATTCCACGCGAAACGCACAGGGCGTTCTGACAATCATGTCCATCGCCTCTATGGCACTGCTGCGGCGCGCCGGATCGACAAGATTGTAATAGTCCGTACCGACCAGTTTATGAGCGAACCGTTGCCGTATTCCTTCTCCGGCAATGCGAAAAACACAGGCGGAATCGAGCGTTATGGCCGCGATGGCAAGATCGGTCATGATTGGTGCGAAGCTGGAAATATCCAGTCCGTTCTTGGTCGGGATCGTGTTTCCGCTGTCTTGCAGGAGTTTGGCGTATCCCGTTGCGAGAAGTGTGCAGCTGCGCGTCACGAAATGCGGAATCGCAACTGTGATATCTGCGTGATAGTCGGGTTTGCGCGAAATCCAGCGCGACATATATCACCCTCCCTTTTGCGTAGCCCGGCACCGTCCCCCGACAGCATTAGACACTCGCAGTCCGGCTACTCTCGGTTCGAAGGCTTTCTAAATAGTAAACAAGTGCTCAATCGATGTTCTTTTTGAGGCGTGATTCGGCATGGATTAAGGCGGTGCCTTGCGATTCGATCGGGCTCCCTATATCTCTACGGCCGCCTTCGTAATAAGGCCGCGCCATCAGCGCGCCAGCACGCGAGAGGCATCTGAAACCCATCCGGACCCGTTCCAGAATGAGCAAGATCCAGAATCCGTCCCTGCCAAAAGACAAAATCAAGTTCCTGTTGCTTGAGGGGATTTCCGAGACCGCGATACGACAGCTTGAGATTGCCGGATATCCCTGCGTCGAGAGGCAGGCAAAGGCGCTTGAGGAAGATGCGCTGAAAGCTGCCTTGAAAGACGTCAGGCTGCTTGGCATTCGGTCCCGGACGAAAATGACGGAAAGTGTTTTCGCCGCGACCGACAAGCTGATTGCGCTCGGCTGCTTTTCGGTTGGCACCAACCAGGTTGACCTGGAGGCGGCAAAGCGGAAGGGCATCCCCGTTTTCAACGCGCCGTTCTCGAACACACGCAGTGTCGCGGAGCTGACGATTGCGGAAATCGTCATGCTGTTCCGGCGGACCTTCCCGCGGTCGGTCGGGGCGCATGAGAGCCGGTGGGAAAAATCGGCGATCGGCAGCCGCGAGATACGGGGCAAGACCCTTGGTATCGTCGGCTACGGCAATATCGGCACCCAGCTGGCGAACCTCGCCGAAGCGATGGGCATGCGGGTGATCTATTTCGACCGGAGCGACAAGCTCAGCCACGGCAATGTGGAACCGGCCGCGACCCTCGACGAGCTGCTGGAAGCCTCCGACGTGGTGTCCCTGCATCTGCCGGAAACGCCCGAAACAAGGGACATGATCGGTGCGCGCGAGATCGGCAAGATGAAGCCGGGCGCCTATCTCATCAACAATGCCCGGGGCACTATCCTGGATGTGGACGCACTGGCGGCGGCCCTGAAGAGTGGTCATCTCGCCGGTGCGGCGGTGGATGTGTTCCCGACAGAGCCGAAATCGAACGCGGACCCGTTTCAGTCCTCCTTGCAGGGCCTCGACAACGTGATCCTGACGCCGCATGTCGGCGGCTCGACCGAGGAAGCGCAAGAGCGTATCGGTGAGGAAGTGATCCGCAAGCTGATCGAATATTCCGATGTTGGATCAACCGCGGGCGCCGTGAATTTTCCGGAAGTGCAGCTTCCGCCGCGCCCGGCCGGGACCCGTTTCATCCAGGTGCAACGCAATCTGCCGGGCCAGCTTGGCCGTCTCAACGATGTCTTTGCGGCTCACAATATCAACATCGCGGCCCAGCATTATCAGACGGACGGCGAGATCGGGTATGTCGTGCTCGATGCGGAGGGACATGTCCCCGAGGCGGACAAGGTAATCCGCGCCGTGCGCTCGCTTGAAGGTACGATCCGCGCGCGGGTTCTTAACCAGGTCAGCTGACCCCTGTCTCCCGGAGCTTCCGGGCTGCTTGGTGTCCCGGTACCGACAGGATAGACTGGTACCGGGGACGGGGAGGTTGGAATGGGTTCACTGTTGGACATGCTGCGGCGCGACGATCTGGTTGCGCTGGCGGTCTTTATTGCCTGCTGGCTCGGATACGAGACCTTCGTGGCGGTCAGGATCAAGCGTGGGCATGGTCTGCCGGCGGCCATGCAGGCGTGGCGGAGGGACTGGTTCGAAGCCTCCGCTTCCCGGGAAAACCGGATCATCGATATCCAGATTCTCCGGTCCCTTGCCGGAAATTCCGCCTTCATGGCCTCGACCAGCATCTTCGTGGTTGGTGGTCTCGCCGCCGTGTTCGGGGCGTCGGAGCAGGCCGTCGCGGTGCTGAACCGCTTTCGCTTCCTGGCCGAAACAAGTCAGGACAGGTTCGGTCTGAAGATCGCCCTGCTGATCTTCATCTTCACCAACGCTTTCTTCCGGCTGGCCTGGTCGATCAGGCTGCACAACAACGCGGCGGTGGTGCTGGGGGCGATCCCGCAACCGGAATTCGAGGATTTGCGCGAGGTTGGGCGCGAGCGTGGCGGAGTTGCGGCCGAGCTCGCAAGTCTGGCCGCACGGCATTATAACGGCGGCGTTCATTCCTATTATTTCGGCCTCGCGGTCTGCACCTGGTTCGTGCATCCGTTCGCCTTCATCGCGGCCTCGCTCTGGGTCGTCGCTGTCCTGCACCGCCGGGAATTCCGCTCGCGCGCCCTGCGCACCGTGCGCCGGAAGTAATTCCTAGAAAATTCCGGCCTCAAGACCCGCCGCCATACCGGCACCGAGATCGCGGCATTTCTCGATGAAATCCGGCTCGAAACTGCCGCGGCAGACCAGCGGTTCCTGAACGGCCCGCCAGCGCAGGCCGGTGGTGATGGTCTCGACCGCCCGGCAGGTGCCGGTGCCGTCATGCCCGGCGCGGACGAAAAGCGCATAGGGCAGGCCTTCGGTCTTCTCCTGGCAGGGATAGAATATCCGGTCGAAGAAATCTTTCAGGGCGCCGCTCATATAGCCGAGATTTTCCGTTGTCCCGAGAATGACGGCATCGGCGGAGAGCACCGCATCCGGCCCGGCCTCGAACGGAGAAAGAGACGTTACCGCAACGGCGCCGTCATCCGTGGCGTCCAGGGCGCCGCCGCGTACCGCATCCAGCAGGGTCCGGGTATTGTCCGAGGGCGCATGTGAAACGATGAGAAGTGATTTGCTCATTTACCGACTTTAGCAAATACGCACCGGGGTGCGCCGCTCTCATTCTTGCCGTGGGGGAACCGCTGGAATTCCGGTGTTTTTACCCCGCATTGTGGCAGGGCCGCTTGCAGGCTGACCACGACCGCGTAGAGTTGCCGCAAACAGGCGCAGGAAAGATTGCGCACCCGGAACCGGAGAATCATAGCCAATGCCCACCCCGTCGAACGATGTCATCGAAACTCTTCTGAACAGGGTCAGTGTTCGTAAATACACCGACCAGCCGGTCAGCGAGGAGATGCTCGACACCATCCTCAAGACCGCCTTCCGGGCGCCGACATCCTCCAATATCCAGACCTACAGCGTCGTTGTGGTGCGGGACCAGGAGCGGCGCGACGCCCTTATGGCGGCGTGCGGTAATCAGAAACATATCGGTACGGCGCCGGTGTTCCTGGCTTTCTGCGCGGATCTGACCCGGATCGAGGACGCGCTGGTCCGTAACGGACACAATATTGACAGCAACAACCTGGAAACCGGCCTGGTGTCCGCTCTCGATGCCGGGCTGGTCGGCATGTCCGCCTATCTGGTCGCGGATAGCCTGGGACTCAAGGGCGTGATGATCGGCGGTGCCCGGAACAAACCGGTCGAAGTCGCCCGGATTCTCGGCTTGCCGCCGAGGGTCTTCTGCGTTTTCGGCATGTGCCTCGGCTGGCCGGCGGAAGCACCGGCGCAGAAGCCGCGCATGGATTACGACGGTCTGGTGCATTTCGAGCAGTATGGTAAAAACCGGAGCGGCGCTGACGCGACGGCAATCGTAGACAGCTACGATGGTGCTCTCGCGGAGCATTACCGGAGCCAGGGCCGGGAGACCACGGACGCTTCCTGGTCCGATGACATGGACAAGAAATTCGCTCCGCCTCTCCGCGATGACCTGCGCGAGCGGCTGAAGGAGCTTGGATTCGATTTTCGCTAGAGCGGGGTAACCGCCGGGCGCGGCTGTAACGGCCGGACTACAAGGGGAGGATTAGGCATGGACTGGAAAGATCGCCGCCGGCGGTTTCGCGGCGTCATTGAGGGCGGGCGGTGTATCAGACCAGGCTCCGTGCATGACGCGCTGTCCGCCAGGATCGCCGAGGATCTCGGTTTCGAGGCCGGGATGCTTGGCGGCTCCGTCGCCTCGCTCGCGGTCCTGGGCGCGCCGGACGTCATGGTTCTCACTCTGAGTGAGCTGGCCGGGCTGGTCCTGCGGATAAACCGGGCCGGTAATCTGCCGCTGATGGTCGATGCGGATCACGGTTTCGGCAATGCGCTGAATGTCCGCCGCACGGTGGAGGAGCTAGAGATTGCGGGCGCTGCCGGGCTTTCGATCGAGGATACGGACCTGCCTGAACCTTACGGGAGCGATGGGCAGGCCCGGCTGCTCAGTCTTGAGGAAGGCGTCGGCAAGATGCGCGCCGCGCTTGCCGGGCGGCAGGACCCGGACCTCGTCATTGCCGGCCGCACCAGTGCCGCCAGCGTCAACGGCGTTGCCGATGCCATTGAGCGGGCGAAGGCGTATGAAGAGGTTGGCGTCGATGCGATCTTTCTGATCGGCATCAAGACCCGGGCGGATCTCGATGCGGTCTCCGGGGCGGTGAGCCGGCCGCTGATCATTGGCGGGGTGCCTCCGGAGCTGGATGACTGGGATTATCTCTCGGCGCGCGGCGTCCGTATTGCCCTGCAAGGACATCAGCCGATAGCGGCTGCCGTTGCCGCCGTCGAGGCGACGCTGCGGGCGCTGCGCGATGGCTGCCATCCGTCCGAAATCAAAACGCCTCTGGCATCGCCGGATCTGATGAAGCGTCTGACCCGTGCGGAAAGTTATGAAGACATGTCGGAGCGGACGCTGGGCCGGAAATAGGGCCGCTGACAGAAGCAAAAAATCGAAGCATTTCAGCGATTCGGGCCCGATGCCGGATTGGCCGGGAAGTCTTGATGATTATCTATACGCGAAGGCCTTGATTCCGGCGTCGGCGCGACAGTTCGGTTAAATTGGCTGTATGGAAACAGTTTTCACAAAGATTTTTTTAGAAAATGAAGTGTCTTTACAAATATTTAACGTTTCTGATGTGAGGGCCGCCTGCCACAGTGCCGGGCAATTAGCATAACAGCCGCAGGTAGGATTGAAAAAAGTAGGCATTCCGCGGATTTCCTTCGAACAGGGAATACGTCACTCTGCTTGCTCCGATGACGTAATCTGAGACCTGTGACTGGCGACTTGATTTGGTAGCGAACACCAAAAACCGCTCAATCGACGATGCGGGGGAAACAGTCGCGGCAATGCTGGGCGGCGGATTTGCCGAGGCCATTCCGTCGGAATATCGCGGACCCGATCTCGGAATCCTGCACCGCACGCCCGGATTCGAAGCGGCGCTTCTGGATCTCGGGGTCGACGGTCTTGAAGAGGTCGATCCGGGTTATCTTTCCCTGCTGAAGTCGGTTCTCGCCAGTGGGGAGACGCGCAGCCGCAATCTCCGGGCGCATGCGGGAGAGAACCAGCGCTTTCTGCGTATCGATGCCTATCCGATCCGCGACACGGAAGGAGCGGTCTCCGGGATCTCCGTCGTGGTGACGGATAATGCTCCGGCAGCCCGCCGGGAAGAAGCGATTCTGCGTAACCTGGAGCTGGAACGCTCCAGGTTCGACGATTACCCGGTCGGCACCACGGATGAAGACTGGACCGGCGCACGACGGGTGCTGGAACGTCTGAAGCGGGACGGTCACACTGATATTCCGGCCTATGTCAGGGCAAATCCGGGGATTTTGCTGGATCTTGCCGATGGTGCGCGGATCGTTGACCTGAACGAGGCGGCGGTAAAAACCTACAATGCGCCGGACAAGCGCACTCTGATCGACCATTTCAATCAGGCGCCGGACCTTTCTTCCTACAATCCCGAAACCGGCCTCTCGGACATCTTTGTTGAATTGCTTGCGCGTTTTTTCGCTGGCGAGACCAAGGTTGTGGTCGAGGGATGGGATACGACATTCGACGGACGTCAGATCTATCTGCGGACCAGCACCAGCATCATGCCCGGCTTCGAGGAGAGCTGGGGCTGGGCGACGGCCTGTGGGACTGGAATCTGGCCGGCAACGAGTTTTTTGCCTCGGCGCAGATGTGCAAGACGGTCGGTTGGGGCACGGAATCCCGCACCATGCCGGGCCGGGTCGCAGATTCCTACATCCATCAGGAGCACCGGAAGGCCGCACGCCGCGCCATGATGCGGAAGCTGCGCGAGGGTGCGGACAGTTTCTCGCTGGAATACCGGATCAAGGATCGTGACGGGGATCCCGTCTGGGTTTCTAATCACTTCCGGGTAG
>NZ_CAXBDC010000064.1:0-26808 GCF_963974195.1 uncultured Nisaea sp. | reverse complement strand
CCCCTCACCGTCACCGCGACCGTCACAGACAGCAACGGCGAGGTCGCAGAGGTCTCTGCGGAACTTCCCGTCACCGTCACTGGCGTGCTCGACGCACCCGGTCTTACGGTTCTCCCCGCCGTCGGTCTGGAAGACACCGAGATCGCTCTTGAGATCGGAGCCGGACTGGTCGGTTCGGTGGCTGGCGACAGCCTCACCGTCACCGTCGAGGGGCTGCCTGTCGGCGCCACTCTCTCCGCCGGCACCGTCAATGACGATGGCAGCGTCACACTGACGGGCGATCAGCTCGTCGGTCTGACATTGACGCCGCCGCAGGACTTCGACGGCGAGATCCCGCTTGAGGTAACGGCGACAGTCACAAATACGCTCGGCGAGACGACGAGCACAACAGCGTCCCTCTCGGTGACGGTGACGGATGTGATCGACTCGGACGGGGCGGCCCAAACCGTGTCAATCGACTGGAACTGGGGCGCGCATACAACGGTCACCGATTTCGACCCGGCGACGGATCTCGTCTCCATCGGCTGGATCAACGCCGATACCCTCGAAATCACCGAGGTGGGCAACGATCTTGTCATCGAGGTTCTGAACAACAACCAGACGACGACCATCACCGATGTCGCACTGAGCGATCTAACCACGGCGAACTTCTCCGCCATGGATCCCTCGACACTGGCCGAAATCGAGACACTCCTGAACGACGCGGCGGCAATCGCTGCAGCCAACGTTCCGGATGCCCCCACATTGACGCTCGTGCCGGCGATCGGTCTCGAGGATACGGCGATCATACTGGATATCGGTTCCGGCCTTGCCGGCATCGCAACCGATGACGTGCTGACCGTGACGGTCGACGGCTTGCCGGTTGGCGCCAACCTTTCGGACGGTACGGTAAACCCGGACGGCAGCGTCACCTTGTCGGCGGAGCAGCTGGACGGTCTTACAATCCTCCCGCCGCCGGATTATGTGGGCGACATCCCACTGTCCGTGACCGTAACGGTGACCAATCCACTCGGTGAAAGTCAGGACATTACGGCGACCCTGCCGGTGACGGTGACACAAATTCTGGACGGTCCGGCACTGGCCGTACTGCCAGCGATCGGCCTGGAGGACACGGAGATTCCGCTGGATATTATTGCAACCGGTCTGGTCGGGGCGGTGGTTGGCGACGAGTTGCTGGTGACGATCGCCGGATTGCCTGTCGGAGCGTCCCTGTCCAGCGGTACGGTAAACGCGGATGGCAGCGTGACATTGTATGCGGAGGAATTGACCGGTCTGACACTCACTCCGCCGCCGGACTTCGCCGGCGATATCCCACTAACCGTGACCGCAGAGGTCACCAATCTGCTTGGAGAGACGGTAACCGCAACGGCCACCCTGCCGGTGACAGTGACGGACGTTCTGGACGTCGTGGTGGAACCGGTCATTGATTTGGTCAATCCGCTTTTGGTGGAGCCTGTCGTCGATCTGCTCGCAGAGCTGGAACCTGACGCTGCACTGGATCCGCTGGTGACGGAGATTGTCTCGGATCCTATAGACGCTCTCGATCCACTCGCCGCTGAGGCAACAACAGAGCCCGTTGACGCCATTGATCCACTCGCCGGTCCGGCGCCGGAGACTGACCCGGCTATCGACCCTCTGGCTGCTCTTGAGCCGGCAATACTGGAAGAAGCGCCCCTTGAGGACGCGTTGGCCGCACCGGATTCTGCCGACCCGGTTGAGGATCCGCTGGCGACAGCGCCTGACCCGTTGCTCGAATAGGGCAACACCCAAATATCGCCGTTTTCCGGCGGCGGCATGATGGTGTTTTAAACGGATTAACGCAGGGACCCTTTGGCTGACACCGAAGAGAGGCGGCTGGATGCGGCATCTCTCATCGTCTGGCGTGACCTCATGCCAATACCGGATCTTAAAGACACGGAAGGAGACGTGATATAGAGATAGGGTGAGCAGCCTTTGGAGGGGAAATGCAATTATCCGTCGACGATCATGAAACCATGCGGATCGTTTCGGTTGATTCCAAGCGATTGGATGCAGCCAATGCCGTCACCTTCAGGGATGAATTGCTGATACAGGCTACTGACGGGAAAGATACCAAGCTGGTTGTCGATCTTGGACAGGTAGAGTTTGTCGACAGCAGTGGTCTCGGCGCGCTGGTGTCCGCGTTGAAGAATATCCGGCAGGAGCGGCCGATTGCCCTTTGCAGCTTGCAAAAACCGGTCGCGAACCTGATGAAGTTAACGCGCATGGACCGGATGTTCACGATTTACGACAATGCCGAAGCAGCCGTCGCACAGACGGATGGCTGATGCGTCTTCATTGTCGGGCCCGGAACCGCCAGGGGACGGCATTACATCGGATGCAATCATCCAGGTTGCTCCCACTTTAGAGGGGGTCCGTCTGCTCGGTGCTGCCTTGCGTGGCGTCTGCCTGCAGGTCTTGACGGACGATGAAGCATCGGAGATGGAACTGGCGCTTGTTGAAGCCGCCACGAATATCGTCAAGCATGCTTTCTCAGACATGACCGGGGGGCAGCTCTCAGCGGAGCTGAAGATCGGTGAAACATTTGTTGAGGTTGTACTGTGCGATAACGGAGCCGCGTTCAATCCGTTGCTCACCCACACTTCAGCCCCGTGGGCCGAAGATGATTACAAGGATTTCGACGACTTGCCCGAAAACGGGTTGGGCCTCGGTTTGATTGTCGCATTGACCGACGGGCAGTCATACCACCGGGAAAACGGAAAAAACGCCCTCAGGCTGCAAAAGACACGCAAGCCGGATTCAAATTAACCTTCAAGTCTTCTTGCTTCTGCTCGAGTTTTCCGCCTCTTCCAAAAGTAAAAATAGCCCCAAGAGATTACCCCTGCGCGATAATCTGCTGTCATGGGCGATATCATGCTGGCTGGCTTATCTCCCGCAATAATGCGGGAACCTCGCCGACATTCTTCAGTTTTCTGAAATATTCTGCTTCAGCCGGTTCATCCGCATGCTCCAAGTCCCATGCCAGCTCATGCGGGATATGCACGCCCCAGCTTCCGGCTTCAATCGCCGGGACAATATCTGACTTCAGTGAATTACCGATCATCATGGCGCATGCCGGATCGTCACCCGTTTCAGAAAAGATCCGGGTGTAGGTCGCCGCCATTTTGTCGCTGACGATCTCGACCGCATCGAAGAGCTCACCCAGCCCCGACGCCGCCAGTTTCCGTTCCTGGTCGAACAGATCACCCTTGGTAATCAAGACCATGCGGTAATCCGGCGCGAGTTGTTCCAGGGTTTCGCGCACATAAGGGAGCGTTTCGACAGGATGTGCATGCATTTCCCTGCCTGCGGACAGGATCTGTTCGATCACATGCGCCGGGACACGTTCCTCCGTCACCTCAATCGCGGTTTCCACCATCGACAGGGTGAATCCCTTGATGCCGAATCCGTAGATCTTGAGGTTACGCCGCTCCGCCGCCAATAGCCGTTCGTGAAGATGCTCCGGCTCCGCAAAATCAACAAGGAGTTCGGTGAAACGCTCCTCCGTCAGCTTGAAAAAGCGCTCGTTCTCCCAAAGCGTATCATCGGCATCGAAACCGAGTGTGGTCACTTTCATAGTCATTCCCTGCCGGAAAATCCGGCGCCTTGTTAGTATCCGGCCACCTGAAGGATCTCATTCCGCCGGAGATTTTCCACCATGAAATCCACCAGTGCCCGCACTTTTGCCGATGCTATCCGGCCTTCCGGATGCACCACGTGCACAGGCACGGGGGCGGGCCTGAAAGCATCGAGCACGGTCGTCAGCGAGCCGTCCCGAACACCGGTTGCAACCTGATAGGACAGCAGCCGCGAGATGCCCCATCCGCCTCGTAGAAGCTCCAGGATTGCATCGTTCGTATTCAGCGCCAGGCGTGCCTCGGATTCGAAGGCCAATGGTTTCCCATTCTGCTCGAAACTCCACGAGATCCGGCTACCGAACGCCAGCGGGTTGATGAGCCTGTGACCGGCCAGATCAGCGGGATGTTCGGGGACACCGTGCCTGGCGAAATATGCCGGAGCTCCCGCGACCACACGACAGACCGATCCGACGCGGATTGCCGTCAGGGATGAGTCCGGCAGATCTCCGATGCGGATGGCGACATCCAGCCCCTCCTCCACGACATTGACCACCCGGTCAACAAACAGTGTTTCGGCGGTTACCTCGTCGAACCGGTCAAGAAACGCTCCCAGAATGGGGGTAACGACATGACAACCGAATAGCACCGGCGCCGTCACCCGGATATGCCCCCTCGGGGCCTGGGGGGAGCCTCCGACAGATTCCTCCGCCTGCTCCAGTGCATTCAGAATGGAGCGTCCGTCCGCCAGCAGCCTCCGGCCGTTTTCGGTCAGGCGAACGGACCGGGTGGTACGGACCAGAAGCCTGGCATTCAGACGCGCTTCAAGCGCGGAGACCGCGCGGGTAACCGCAGGCGGCGACATGGCAAGCAACCGCGCCGCCGCCGCAAATCCGCCCGTTTCAGCCACTTTCACAAAGACCTGTAACTCACGGAATCGATCCATTTTAATTCCAGTAAATGGAATAGTTTTTTCCATTATATGCCCATTCATCCTAAAGGCGGAATAGACGATCTAATGGGGGCGCCGGAGATCACTGCTTTCCCCCATTCATAACCGCCGGCGCTGAAAGGATCAGACATGAGCCGGATTGCCAAAGTCACCACGGAAACCGCAACCAACGAACAGAGCGCCCTGCTTGATGGCATCAAGGGCAAGCTGGGCATGGTACCCAATTTCCTTGCCGTTCTCGCCCAGTCGCCGATCGCCCTGACATCCTTCCTCGGCCTGCATGAAATCGCCGGCGCCGGTGCCCTCGATGCACAGACAAGGGAGCGGATCGCCATTGCCCTGGCCGACCGGAACAGTTGCCAGTACTGCCTCTCCGCCCATACCGCCATTGGCCGCAAATCCGGCCTGACGGACGCCGATATGACCGCAAACCGGTCCGGTGGATCGACCGACGCACGGGCTGCGGCCGCCGTCGCCTTCGCGCTGGTCTTAAGCGAGCACAAGGGATCGCTAACCGAAGCCGAGTTCAATGCCGTTCGGGACGCGGGCTATTCGGATGCGGAAATCGTCGAGATCATTGTCCATGTCGGCATGAACCTGCTGACCAACATCCTCGCCAAGTCGACCGAGGTCGATATCGACTTCCCGAACGCGCTGACGGCCCGCGCGGCCTGAGCGATACTGGAGGGGCGGCCTGCATGCCGTCCCTCTTCCCCCGCATCGAGGAGAGTACGACCATGCCCAGACCTTTCGCAGAAATCAGCTTTACCCCTACTGTCCAGGCGGCGCAGGAACGCTATGGCAGCCGGGAGCAGATGAGCCGCTTCCAGTCATCAGGAGAGGATGGCTTCATCGGCCTGAACGAGGTAGAGGTCGCTTTCATTGAGGCCAGGGACGGGTTCTATCAGGCAACCGTCTCAGAAACCGGCTGGCCCTATGTCCAGTTCCGGGGCGGTCCTGCGGGCTTCCTCAAGGTGCTTGACGAGAGGACAATCGGTTACGCGGATTTCCGGGGAAACCGGCAATATCTCAGCGTCGGCAATATGAACGGCAACGATAAAGTCGCAATGATCCTGATGGATTATGCAAACAGACGCCGTCTGAAACTCTGGACGCGGGCAAAGATCCTGCACCATGAAGATGCGCCGGACATGCTGGACCGCCTGCAGCTCCCCGATTACAGGGCGCGTGTCGAGCGCGCTGTAATACTGACCGTCGAGGCGACGGACTGGAACTGCCCGCAGCATATCACCCCCCGTTTCACGGAAGCCGATATATCGGAAGTCGTCGCACCGTTGCGTCAGCGACTGAAATATCTGGAATCCAGACTGGCCGAGCTGGAGGGCTGATTATATGCCAACGCTTCTCAGGAAAATGGCGGGCGGCGGGGCCTGCCCTGAACCGTCACGGCCAGTCGCGGCCCTGCTCAGCGGTCTTGGGGCCATGCTTGCCATCGGTTTCGCCGCCGGCCTTTCGGAAATGCTGGATGCCGTGCTGATGATGGCACCGTTCGGGGCATCCTGTTTTCTGGCCTTCGCCGTGCCGGAAAGCCCGCTGGCTCAGCCGCGAAACATTGTCTTCGGGCATCTTATATCCAGCCTTGTCGGCCTTGCGGTTCTTATTGTGCTCGGCCCCGAATGGCCCGGCATGGCACTCGCAATCGGGCTGGCTGTTTCAGCAATGATGTGGACCGGCACCAGCCACGCTCCGGCGGGTGCCGATCCCGCCGTGATATTCGTGCTTCAGCCAAGCCCGATCTTTTTGCTGACACCAGTGTTGTCCGGCGCGCTGCTGATCGTCATCGTCGCGCTACTTTTCAACAATCTGCGCCCGGGCAAGAAGTATCCGATCTACTGGTAACGGCTCAATCGCCCCTCACCGCCCCCTCGCGCCGGGGGTCCGCGCCGCCGGAAAGCATGCCGTCACCGATACTGATAGCGTGCAGCCCCGAATTCATCGACAGGACCTTGACCTTATGCCCCTTAGCTTCGAGAGCCGTGCGCCAGGCCGCGACGGGCGTATCCTCTTCAAGGTCCGTTGCCCCGTTCCTGTTGCTGACATGCCCCATATCGATCGCCTGTTGCGGATCCATGTCCCAGTCGATCATGCCGATCAGCGCCCAGGCCACGTAAGGGATGATCCGGCTGCCTCCGGGTGAGCCGATCAGGATCACGGGGCGCCCGTCCTTCAGGACAATCGTCGGCGCCATGGAGCTGCGCGGGCGCTTGCCGCCTTCCACACGATTGGCGACGGGCTTGCCGTCTTTCTCGGGAATGAAGGAGAAATCGGTCAGCTCATTATTCAGCAGAAAACCACCCGCCATCAGTCTGCTGCCAAAGCCGGTCTCGATCGTCGTCGTCATGGAAACCGCGTTACCCGCCTCATCCACAATGACGAAATGACTGGTCCCGGCACGCTCCGGCTGCAAATCCGGCGACAGCTCTCCTTTTTGCGCAAAAGGCGGCGTGCCGGGATTCGCTGTTTTCATGGCATGCGCTGCGTCGATCAACGCAGCCCGTGCGCGTAGATAATGCGGGTCGAGCAATCCGCGCACCGGAACATCCATATAGTCCGCATCCGCCATATAGAGCGCCCGGTCCGCGTAGGCAAGCCGCGACGCTTCGGCAAAAATATGTGCCGCAACAGGGCCATAGCCGATGGCCCTCATGTCGAATTGAGACAGCATGCCGAGGATCTGGCCGACAGTGAGCGCTCCGGAACTCGGCGGCCCCATGCCGCAGATATCGTAGCCTCGATAGGCGATGCAAACCGGCGCCCTCTCCATGGCTCGATAGTCTGCGAGATCAGCTGCGGTCATAAGGCTCGGATTGTCAGGCGTTGTTGCCAGTGCAGTGAGAATCCCGTTTGCGATCCCGCCTTCATAGAAAGCCTTCGCCCCACCAGCGGCAATTGCCTCCAGGCTGGCTGCAAAAGCAGGGTTCTTGAGGATGTTTCCCGGATTTTTCGGAGATCCGTCAGGATTGTAAAAATAATCCTGGGCGGTTGTCTGGCCCGGTAAACCGCGATCAGCGGCATCCGCAATCGCCCCGCCCAGCCTTGGCGAGATTTCAAAACCGTCACGTGCCATCGTGATCGCCGGCTGGAACAGATCGGACCAAGGCAGAGTACCGTGCGCCTTGTGAGCCATGTCCAGCATTGCGACCGTGCCCGGAACGCCGACGGAACCGGCACCATTGACTGCTTCCCAGAACCCTTTCTTGCTGCCGTCCGCCTTCAGGAAATAATCAGGTGCGGCCGCTTTGGGAGCCGTCTCCCGGCCGTCATAGGTTGTCAGCTTCCCCGAAGCCGCATCCCAGTACACGAGAAAGGCGCCGCCGCCGATTCCCGAGGATTGCGGCTCCACAAGGTTAAGCACCATCTGCACGGCAACAGCCGCATCCATGGCGCTGCCTCCCGCCTTGAGCACGTTATAGCCGGCATTGGCGGCCTCGGGATTGGCTGCCGAGACCATGAAATGCCGGGCTGTTCCGCCGTCTTGCGTGGTCAGGCCGCTCGGGCCTTCGGGTTGAATATCGGCCGCGCTTGCCGGGCCTCCGAACAATCCGAGGCTGGCTACCGCCATCAACCGCATATATCTGAGCATCATCAGGCCCTCCCCCTGCTCATGCATACAGGTGGTGGCGCGGATTGCAGGAAAAAAGTTGAAAAGGTGGTGACCCCTACGGGAATCGAACCCGTGTTTCAGCCGTGAGAGGGCCGCGTCCTAACCGCTAGACGAAGGGGCCTAAGCCATAAATTTCGCGCCAAACACGCGATCAAGCAGGATCCGGATCACGTCAGAAGTGCTTTCCACTCCGCCTCAATCACCGGCAAATCGTACTTGAGGCGTGTATATGCCTGCCCTTGATGCAGTTTGTCGAGATAGAAATCGGGCCGGGCCAAAACATCCTGTATCCCGCCGAGAAAATCATTTGTCAGAACGGACCATTCGGCAAGGGATTGATAACTCGGAATTGGAGATGCGATGGCAAGCCGTCCGGCCGCAATGGCTGTAACCAGACGATTGGCACTTTTCAATTCGCTTCGACCATCATTTCGTTTGGGCAGCAAAACCAGATCGGTTTCAGCCAGTATCTTGTCCTGATAATCGGGAACCCATTCCTCGAACCGGATGACAAAGTCTGGCGAACTTGAAGCCAGAATCGCATCGAATGACGATTTGAAGGATGAAAATATGGTCAATTCAACGCGTCTGTCCGCCGTCAGGGGAGCAAGAGTGTCGGCTATACCGGTCAGTGATGCAGCATTGGTGCTGGAGCCGTACCAGGCCAGCCGAAGCAGGGAGTCTTTCGGCGCCAGGGCTGGCTTACCATAGGCGCTGTCCGGCGGCTCGCTCACAACGCTGACCGGCACCCCGAGTTGTGCCCTGAGCTTGCCTGCGAGCCCCTCGGAACTTGCCGTGCAGAAATCAGCCTGCGCAGCCAGCGGTATCATTTCATGCAGCTCGGCGTAATCCCACGGATCATCGCAAATATCGAAGATGACCCGCTTCCCACTATCCCGGCAGGCTTCTAGCAACCGGTGCATCGGCTTGATCATCTTGCCGAAGACGATCTGGTCTGCCTTTTGAAATTGGACTGCGCTTATAATTTCGGATTCTTCAGCGGAACCGAAAATCGTCGGAGTGAATCCAGCCTCTGCCAGGGCGTTATAAGCGGGCACCAGACGTAATCTGTTACCTGCGGAGAGAAAATAGGGCTTTCCCTCTCTATTCGTAACCTTGGCATAAGTGATGAACGTTGTTCGCATCGCCTATCATGACCCGTCACACCTTAGCAAAGAGTACACTCTTTGATGGTGAGCCTTACAGGATTCGGGTCTGCTCTGCCATCGTGAAAGGCTTGTGATCAAGCTCCAAAGCAGAGAAATCCCTGCCATCTCGCGGAACGATTCGTACTTTCGACATTCGGAAGGAAAATGGTGACCCCTACGGGATTCGAACCCGTGTTGCCGGCGTGAAAGGCCAGTGTCCTAGGCCTCTAGACGAAGGGGTCGCCAAGTGAGCATAGCATGCCCACATTCACTCAACACACTGAGGTGAGTGGTGACCCCTACGGGATTCGAACCCGTGTTGCCGGCGTGAAAGGCCAGTGTCCTAGGCCTCTAGACGAAGGGGTCGTCATCGAGTGAGGCGTTGGTGTACTCGTTCACTCTTTGGAAATCAAGCCCGGAATTTCCATTCTCGCAAGGCGCGTTATATATCTTTTATTTTTCCTCCAATAGTCGAAACTACTGCTATCGGATGCACGGACGGCCAGCAAGCCGCTTCAGCGCATTATCCGCATACAAGGGAGGAAATAATGAAAAAATATGTAATAGCCGCAATGGCTTTCGCCGGAATAACCGGTCTTGGCGGTCCCGCCAATGCCGACTGCACACCGTCTAACTGGCAAGGATGCGTCGGCAAGCCATGGGTGGATGGCGACAAGATGGAAACACCTCTTGGCGCGAAATGGTGGCCGAATCCGCTATGGGGGGCCGAAGACGAGGCAGGCTCAACGAACTGGTATACGAAACCGGACGTGGTGATGCGTGCAATCTCCCAGATAAAGACCGGGAAAACCTACAAACTCGGGCATCCGTATACGGCCGACATGCCACTTTTCGGTGCCCGTAAGTTTTCACTCCGGATTCCAGGGGCACCGACCGGCAGCGCCCCCAGCGGCAATCGGGTTTTATGGAATGACGAATTCCTGGCGACCGAGATTGGCCAGGTCGGCACCCAGTTCGACGGTCTGGGGCATATCGGCGTGAATAGCGGAACCGCCGGCAACAAGGGGGAGATGCGCTGGTATAACGGCATCACCGCCGACGAGATGATCACCCCCTACGGGCTGACCAAGCTCGGCGTCGAGAAACTGCATCCCATTGTGGCGCGTGGCATCCTGCTCGACATCGCAGCCGTACGCGGAGTCGAGTCGATGGCCGCCGGGGAAGTCATCACCATGGCCGATGTCCATGCGGCACTGAAAAAGCAGGGCATGGAAGGTTTCCAGTTCGCTGAAGGTGACGCGATCATCTTCCGGACCGGCTGGGAAAAACACTGGGACGATGCGGCAACATATAATAACGGCTGTCCGGGGATTGGCCTTGAGGTTGCCCGCTGGGTGGCCGAAGAGGTCAAGGCTGGCGTGACCGGGGCCGATACCTGGCCTGTCGATGCGGTGCCCAACCCGGACCCGGCCTGCGTCTTCTGCGTCCATACATTTCTGCAGACACGGCACGGTATCGTGAATCAGGAAAACATGAAGCTTTCGGAGCTGGCCGCCGACGGCGTCTATCAGTTCGCCTACATCTACACGCCGACCCCCGTGGCGGGTGCGACGGGCTCCATGGGCGCCCCTCTCGCGATCCATTAAGGGATCCACTTACCGGCAAGTAAAGCGGTGCCTCAGGGCGCCGCTTTATGTTTGTCAGGAAACGTCGGCCGCATCGTCGATCATGATCTGGACATCGCTGCGGCCATTCCAGTCATCCGGCCGCAGATGTCCCGCGACATGAATTGGGCGGCCGCTGCTCTTCAGCAATGCCGGCCCCAGGTCACCCTCAAGGGCGCGGAAGGCGATGCCTTTCAGGCGGCGGCCATCCGCACCGGTGAAGACACAGCGGACATGACCGGTTCCGACCTCGCGCACATCAACAAGACGGACATCGGTCAGGACGAAACGCGGCTCGGAGTTCCCGGCGCCGAAGGGTCCCACCTTCTGGATCGTGTCGACCAGCTCGCGGCTGGCGCCGCCGATGGCAAGCGGTGCATCGACGGAAAGCGTCGGCACGATCGGCTCCCCTTCAAGCTCGCTATGAATCCGTTCTCCAAGAAATGCCCGGAACGCATCGAGCTTGTCCGTTTCGATCGTGAAGCCCGCCGCCATGGCATGGCCCCCACCGGCAACAAGCAAGCCTGCCTGATGCGCCGCGATTACCGCCGGCCCGAGAGAGACACCGGGAACCGAGCGGCCGGAGCCTTTGCCGATCCCCTTGTCCAGGGCGATGACACAGGCCGGACGGTCGTACCGCTCCTTCAGGCGCCCGGCGACAATACCGATAACGCCCGGATGCCAGTTCTCCGCAGCAACGATGATTGCCGGGGCGTCCTCCGGCTGGTCTGCCGCAAGCGCTTCGGCTTCCGCCAGAACCTGCGCCTCGATCTCGCGCCGGTCTGTATTGAAGCTATCGAGTTCAGCCGCCAGAGCCGCCGCCTCTTCCGCAGAGTCGGTCAGCAGCAGGCGCGCGCCCAGATCGCTTTTGCCAACACGGCCACCCGCATTCACACGCGGGCCGAGCACATACCCCAGATGGTAAGGCTCCGGCCGGGCATCGACGCCGGCAACATCAGCAAGGGCCACCAGCCCCTTGTTACCGCGCCGGGCCATGACTTTAAGGCCCTGGATGACAAAGGCACGGTTCAGTCCCTTGAGCGGCACCACGTCGCACACCGTACCGAGTGCCACCAGATCAAGAAGATGCAGCAAGTTTGGTTCCTGCCGCCCGCCAAAATAGCCGCTCTCCCGCAGAGTACGATTCAGTGCAACCGCAACAAGGAAGGTGACGCCACAGGCCGCGAGATGGCCAAGTGAGCCGTCCTCGTCGATCCGGTTCGGGTTGACGATTGCCAGCGCTTTCGGCAACTCCGGCTCGGCCATGTGATGGTCGACCACGATCATCTCGATACCGGCATCGGCCGCCGCTTTCAGCGGCTCGTAGGCTGTTACGCCACAATCGAGCGTAATGATCAGGGATGCGCCCTGCTCTTTCAGCTTCAGGAGAGCCGGTGCGTTTGGGCCGTAACCTTCACTGATCCGGTCCGGAATATAGAGCAAGGGATCGGCGCCGACCCAGCGCAGATAGCGGATCAGGATGGCGGCGGAGGTCGCGCCATCAACGTCATAATCGGAGAAAATCGCGATGCGCTCACCGTCCCGCACCGCTTTCGCGATCCGGTCGATGCAGGGAGCCATGCCTTGCAGGCTCCCCGGGTCCGGCATCAGAGACTTAAGGGTAGGGTCGAGAAAACTCTCGACCTCATCCAGCCCGATATGGCGGGCCGCGATCAGCCGGCCAACCAGTTCCGGAAACCCGAAACGCTGGGCGATAGCGAGACCGACACGTTCGGTCTCCGGGTCCGTGCCATGCCTCGGGATCCAGCGTTTGCCGGTAAAGGAGCGCTCGATCCCGAGGAAACTCTGCACGGTCTACTGGTCTTTATCGAAACCGGTTTCAGAGGACTTCCGGGTCCAATCGTGATGCGCCTCAACAGTCCGGACGGTGCCTGTCTTGGAACGCATGATGATCGAGTGGGTAATTGCCCCGCCCTGATATTTGCGCACGCCCTGCAACATGGTGCCGGTGGTGACGCCGGTCGCCGCGAACATCACGTCGCCGCTGGCCAGATCCAGCAAACCGTATTTACGGTCAAAATCGGTGATGCCGAGACGTGTGGCCCGGCCGCGTTCGTCATCGTTCCGGAACAGCAGACGTCCCTGCATCTGACCGCCGATGCAGCGCAGAGCCGCAGCCGCGAGAACGCCTTCAGGCGCGCCACCGGATCCCATATAGAGGTCAACGCCGCTGGTCGGCTGGGAAGTGGCGATCACGCCGGAAACATCACCATCATCGATCAGCATGATCCGCGCACCTGCGGCCCGGACCTGGGCGATCAGCTCGCTGTGACGCGGACGATCGAGAATGCACACGACGAGATCCTCGATTGCCATCTTCTTCGCCTTGGCGAGATTGGCGAGGTTCTGATCCACGCTGTTGTCGAGATCGACCACACCTTCCGGCAGGTCGCCGCCAACGGCAATCTTGTCCATGTAAACGTCAGGCGAGTTCAGGAAGCCGCCTTCGTTCGCCATAGCCACGACCGCAAGCGCGTTCGGGCCGCCCTTGGCCGTGATCGTGGTGCCTTCCAGCGGATCGAGCGCGATGTCGATCTTCGGGCCGCCATTGCCGACCTTCTCGCCGATATAGAGCATCGGCGCCTCGTCGCGCTCGCCTTCACCGATCACCACGGTGCCATCGATATCGAGATTGTTGAGGGCGCGCCGCATTGCATCGACAGCGGCCTGATCGGCTTCCTTCTCGTCACCACGTCCCATCAGGCGAGACGCCGCGAGTGCAGCTGCCTCCGTCACCCGTACCGCTTCCAGTGCGAGGTTCCGGTCCATGGTCAGCGCGCCTTGCGTTTCCCTCTCGGCCATAGTTGTCGTCCTTCTTTTTCGTCTTGGTTTTGTTAAATTCCAGTCCGGCGCCCCTCGGCTCCGGAGAAATCAGAAGTCTTCTATCCTGATCTGACGCGGCTCTTCCAGCACGCAATCCAGCTTCTGCAGTTCCTCGAACGAGGCCCTGATAGCAGTTTCCGAGGTTTCATGTGTGGTCAGAACCAACGGTACCACCTCTTCAGGGTTCCGCGCACGCTGGATCATCGCTTCAACAGAGACCCCGTGATCCCGGAATACCGCCGTGACATCAGCCAGAACGCCCGGCCGGTCGATGACCATCAGACGCAGATAATAGCATCCCGTCAGTGCGGAAATCGGCGCCGTGCGCGCGGCGGACAGCTTGCTTGAATCCAGACCGAAAACCGGCACCCGCCGTCCAGCGGCAAGATCCATGACATCGGCGATCACAGCGGAAGCGGGCGGTCCCGCCCCTGCCCCGCGGCCGTAAGACAATGTCGTGCCCACGGCGCTGCCTTCAGCGACCACGGCATTGAACACGTCTTCCACCTGACCGATGGGGGTGTCTGCCTTCACCATGCACGGATGCACGCGCTGCTGGACGCCCTCGGGCGTTTCCTCCGCGATACCAAGCAGTTTGATACGGTATCCAAGTTCTTCAGCAAACGTGATGTCCTGCGGCGAAACGTGCCTTACGCCCTCGACATGGACATTCTCGAAATCGACATGGTGGCCGAAAGCAATGGCTGAAAGAATGGCCAGCTTGTGCGCGGCATCGATCCCGTCGACGTCAAAGGACGGATCCGCCTCTGCATATCCAAGGCGCTGCGCATCGGCCAGCACGTCCTCGAAAGACCGGCCGGTCTCCCGCATCACCGACATGATGTAGTTGCAGGTGCCGTTCAGAATTCCGTAGACCCGCTTGATGTGATTTCCGGCAAGCCCTTCACGCAACGACTTGATGATCGGGATGCCGCCGGCAACCGCCGCTTCAAATCCAAGGCCGACATCACCCTCTTCGCAGTATTTTGCGATTTCAGATCCGTGATGCGCGATAAGCGCCTTGTTTGCGGTAACAACCGACTTGCCGGACTTGACCGCGCCGAGGACAAGGTCATAGGCGACCCCTTCCGAGCCACCGATCAATTCCAGCACGCAATCGATATCGTCGCGTCCCGCCAATGCGGCAGCATCATCAACCCAGTCAACGCCGGCAAGATCGATACCGCGATCGCGGCTCCTGTCCCGTGCGGAAACCGCCTTCAGCTCAATCGGGCGTCCTGCGCGGGCGCTCAGCATGTCGCCGTCAGTCAAAATAATGCGCGCCGTCTCCGCCCCGACAGTACCAAGTCCGGCGATAGCTACTTTGAACGGCTGCATGAATGCATTCTCCCTAACGGACCTGCGCCGCGATCCGCCATGGAAAGGAACCGCGTCGCACCAGATTTCGATGTGCAGTCCGGCGGCGGAGCCGCCAGAGCACCGCTTTCATACCCCGCAGGGAGCGCGGGTCAATAGATGAGATAAATTTCCGCCCGGCGATTTTCCGCTTCGCCCAACGGCATCGCTTCCGATGACACCGGCTGGCTATCGCCTACAGCGACGACGGAAATCCGGTCAGACGGCGCTCCCGCATTGATCAACGCCTGGGCAACCGCATTCGCACGCTTCAAGGAAACCTCGAAATTAATCAGCTTATGCTCGGCCGGATCCATGTTCCTGGTCCGGCTCGATGCATGGCCGACGATCTCGACAGTGGCGTTATATTCCCGAATCAGCGGAACCAGTTCACGTATAACGCCCTGATCCGCGCCGGACAGCTGCGAGGAGCCGATACTAAAGCGGATTACGCCCGCCTGATAGGAACCGCCCTCACCGGCAGGATTACCGCCGACAGCTCCTGGCAAAGCGCTTTCATCGACGATAACGCTCGGGTCATTGAAATTATATGGACCGTTATCGGGCACGTTGAGTCCCAGCGCGCCGGTTTCAGGCGCGGGCGCCGGTACGGCAACGGGCTCTGGCGCGGGCGTGGGCTCAGGCTGACTGACCGGTTCCGGAGCAGGCTCTGGCGCGGTTGGTATGGCTGCACTTTGCCGAGCGGGTTCCGGTGCCGGCATTTCAGTTTTAGCCGGCTCCGCTGCCGGTGCGGGCATACTCTCTGCAGCAACATCACCGGAAGAACGGCTCGGGACCAGGCTCTTGTAACGTTCACCAGCCGCCGCGGGATTGGGGAGATCTGCACGGCTGCTGCGCGTGGTCGGCTCTCCTACATCCCCGCTCGTCACCGGGCGATCACTGGCTGATTCAGGCGCCGGTGAATTCGGCCACAGGCTGGAACGCGGCGATGCATCGCTCGCGGTGGTTACGGTTCGGGATGGCAGGGATGAAGCTGCCAGCTTAGCAGGCACCTCCATTTGTTTCGTCGCTTCGTCCGAGGCTGTCATCCGAACCGGCTTGATCGGCTCGGCGGAATCGCTTCCGGAGGGTGCGCTGGGAGCCGGAGCAGCAGGCGCTGTCGGCTGAATCTGAGACAGGGATGTCGTGCTCGCATCGTTCACAGATGGCGCCGGGGCCTGGTCATCATATTGCGCATGGGCCCTGTCCGCGACCAGTTCATCCTTGATGTCAGCCCGCTCGACGGCCGAAGTACGCGGAGCCGGTTTCTCCGGGACAGAGGAGACATTGGGATAGGCGCCCGTATCACCGGACTGATCGCCTTCGGAATCATCGAACCAGCCGCCCACGGCGTCCGACGAAGTATTATACCACTCGACCGGGTTAAGTGCGTCCGGCACGGACGAGCAGCCCGCAAGCGTCAGGCTCAAGGCTGTGGCCAAACCCAAAGCCGATTTGCTGCGGCGCACTCTATACATTTCCGTCATCCCTCAGAAACTCCGACCCTCGGGCCAGTCTCAACAAAACCGGCCATAGACAGTAAACTTGCAGCGGACGGATTTACCATAGTTGCTTGGAAAAACACAGATTACTATCTGAAATTCAGGCAATGATTCTTTGAAATGCCACACTCGATCCCTACTGTAGATACAATGGATTTCAAAATGATCCGCTGTGAGAGTGAGGTGTGGGATGAACGAGCATTCGGAGGAGACGAAGCAGATCGACCCGGTTGAATTTGCCAACACCATGCAGAACATCGCAACACGATCACAAAAGCTCGTGGGCGAATTCATGGAACGCCAGAAACTCGATAGCGGAAGCACAGAGCCCGACCCGCTGCATCTGACGGATGCCTTTATGGCATTGACGAACCAGATGATGAGCAACCCCGCGAAAATTGTTCAGGCCCAGATAGACCTTTGGCAGGGCTACATGGATATCTGGAACCGGTCCACGCAGCGCTGGCTCGGTAACGAGGCGGCCCCAACCGTTCAGGCGGAAAAGGACGATCGCAGGTTCCGGGACGAAGCCTGGCAGGAAAATGTTGTCTTCGATTTTATCAAACAAAGCTACCTGCTGACCTCACGCTGGACACAGGATCTGGTCGGACACACCGAGGGGCTTGATCAGAAGACCCAACAGAAGGTCGATTTCTATACCAGGCAGTTTATCGATGCGATGGCACCGACGAATTTCCTGATGACCAACCCGGAAGTGCTCCGGGTTACCATGGAGACACATGGCGACAATCTCGTGCACGGTCTGCAGAACCTGCTTGAGGATCTTGAGCGCGGGAAAGGCAAGCTGTCGATCCGGATGACGGATCCTGATGCTTTCGAAGTCGGCAAGAACATTGCGACGACCCCCGGCAAGGTCGTCTTCCAGAACGACCTGATGCAGCTGATCCAATACGCACCAACAACGAAAACGGTCTATCGCCGTCCGCTTTTGATCGTGCCGCCATGGATCAATAAATTCTACATTCTGGACATGCGGGAAAAGAATTCCTTCATCCGCTGGGCCGTCTCCCAAGGTTTCACGGTTTTTGTCGTCTCATGGGTTAATCCGGACGAGCATTTGAGCCGGAAATCCTTTGAAGATTACATGCTTGAGGGGCCTCTCGCCGCTCTCGACGCGATAGAGCAGGCAACAGGCGAAAAAGAAGTCAATGTCATTGGGTACTGCATCGGCGGCACCCTGATGGCCGCCACCCTCGCCTATATGACCGCGCAGAAAGACGATCGCGTTAAATCGATTACCTTCTTCACGACCATGGTCGATTTCGAGGAGGCGGGAGAGCTCGGCGTCTTCATCGACGAGGAGCAGTTGGCCGCCCTCGAAGAGAAGATGAACAAGCGCGGATATCTCGACGGCTCGGAGATGGCGACGACCTTCAACATGCTGCGCGCCAACGATCTGATCTGGTCTTTCGTGGTGAACAACTACCTGCTCGGCAAGGATCCGTTTCCGTTCGATCTGCTGTACTGGAATTCGGATTCCACCCGGATGCCGGCGGTGATGCACAGCTATTATCTGCGCAAGATGTATCAGGAGAACAAACTGATCGAGCCTGGCGCCCTGACCCTTGCAGGAACGCCGATTGATCTCACCACGATCAAAACCCCGGCCTTTATCCTGTCGACCAAGGAAGACCATATCGCCCCGTGGAAATCGACCTACAGGGCGACACAGGTTTATTCCGGTCCGATCAAGTTCTGTCTTGCCGGCTCGGGCCATATCGCAGGCGTGGTCAACCCGCCCAGCGACAAGCCGAAATACGGTCATTACATCAACAGCCGCCGCCCGAAATCGCCCGATAAATGGCTCGAAGGCGCCACTTATCACGAAGGCTCGTGGTGGCCAGAATGGGCAAAATGGATGTCCCGGCACGGCGGCGGCCAGGTCGGTGCCAGAACACCTGGCGATGGCGCTCTCACCGTGATTGAGGACGCCCCCGGCAGTTATGTGAAGGTGCAGGAAAAAGACTGAACGTTCCGCGCGTATCCGCCCGCCTCACGGCTCGGAGAGATATTCCTGTGCCAGCTCCCAATAATGTGCAGAAACGTAGGAGAGATACTGTTTCTCCTGAGCGGACAGATCACGCGTGTGCCGTCCGGGATTTCCCATCCACACTTGCCCCGAGCGGACAATTTTACCCGGCGCGACAAGGGCGCCCGCGGCGACCATCGCGCCACTTTCGACAACAGCGCCATCCATCACGGTCGCTCCCATGCCAACGAAGGAGCGGTCTTCCAGAATGCAGGCATGGATAATCGCTGCGTGCCCTATCGACACGTCATCCCCGATCTCCGTCCCCAGCCCTTTCGAGCTGACATGGACGATCGTGCCGTCCTGGATGTTGCTGCGGCGACCAACCCGGATCGGATTGTCGTCTCCCCGCAAGACAGCGCCGTACCAGATGCTGCTTTCCGCTCCGACGGTGACGTCACCGATCAGCACGGCGGTTTCCGCGAGGAAGGACGGGGCAGCAATGCTGGGCGTCTTCCCTTTCACGCGTCTTATGAGTGCCGACACCTGTTTCTCCATTGTCTTGTGCCACTGATCACATGCTTAACCGAGTCCGCCCCCGATTGCAGCATCAAGGCTTGAATTGTTCCCGGCGGGAGAGCAAAACCGCTCAACTCATTGAGTTCATCGCTGGACCACAATGGAAACCGAATTGCGGGCCGCACGCGCCATCAACGCAAAGGCGCTCTCCCCTTCAGACAAACTCCGG
This sequence comes from uncultured Nisaea sp., assembly GCF_963974195.1. Classification (NCBI taxonomy): domain Bacteria; kingdom Pseudomonadati; phylum Pseudomonadota; class Alphaproteobacteria; order Rhodospirillales; family Thalassobaculaceae; genus Nisaea; species uncultured Nisaea sp. The sequence continues at coordinate 7,425 of NZ_CAXBDC010000064.1, read as the reverse complement.
GAAACAAAACCGTGATGAGTGGTAAATGGCGCAATGTCGCTCTCCTCACCGTCTGCGAAGTATTTGCCATGACCCTCTGGTTCAGCGGATCGGCAATTATTCCCGGGCTGCGCCAGGAGATGGCCTTGAGCGACAGTCAGGCCGCCGCCATGGCAAGCGCCGTCTCGTTCGGTTTCGTCGCAGGCACTCTGGTGAGTGCCTTTTTCACGCTGGTTGACCGGGTCAGGCCGCAAACACTCTTCATGTGTGCCGCGCTTACCGCTGCGACCGCCAATCTGGGGACTCTTGTCATAGACCCCGCCGGCCCCTGGATGCCTGTGCTGCGCTTCATGGTTGGCGCCTGCATGGCCGGGATCTATCCGGTTGGTATGGTTCTGGTCTCCTCCTGGACGGAGAAGGACCGGGGGCTCCTTGTTGGTTTGCTGGTCGCGGCCCTGACCCTGGGTTCCGGCTCTCCACACCTTATCGATCTTTTCGGCGGGCTGGACTGGCGCTTCACCATCATCGCCAGCTCTGCCATGGCCACACTGGGTGGACTGCTCTGCCTGCTCTTCCGCACCGGCCGCCCCTTCACCAAGGCCTCGGCTTTCAAACCGGGCCAAATGCTGCAGGCCCTGACCGATCCGGCATTGAGGCTGGCTAATTTCGGCTACTTCGGACACATGGTGGAACTCTACGCCGTCTGGGCCTGGATCGGCCTTTTCCTTGCCTCCAGCCTGGCGGTTTACCCAGGTGGCGAGCACGCACCGGAACTCGCGAAACTCCTGGCATTTACCATGATTGGCTCAGGGGCGATCGGCAGTATTGCCGGCGGCATCCTGGCCGACAGGATCGGCCGGACATGGCTGACGATGGGCGCCATGGCGATCAGCGGCCTTTGCTGCATCTTCGCCGGGTTTGCCTTTGGTATGCCGACCTATGTGCTGGTCATTCTCTGTGTGATCTGGGGCATTTCGATCATCGCCGATTCAGCCCAGTTCTCCGCCAGTGTCATCGAGCTGTCGCCTCCCGCCTATGTCGGCACCATGGTAACAACACAGACCTGCATCGGCTTCGTTCTGACCATCGCAACGATCCACGCCGTGCCATTTCTTGTCGATTGGTTTGGCTGGAGCGGCGCCTTCATCCCTCTGGCCGCCGGGCCTTTCCTTGGCGTCATCGCCATGGCGAGGTTGCGCGCCATGCCGGAAGCAGTGCGACTTGCCCACGGAAAAAAATAACCAGTAAAAAAATAGCCTGGATCAGGTTCCATCTAGGCCCTTACTTTGCCTGCACGGAACGATTTCTCCCTCTGCGATATCCAGGGAATATCGTTAGAAAAGGGTGAGACACATGGAGTCCCCAACACTTGAGTGATGTAATTCAGGATTTTTATGACCAGCGGCCATACCCGTTTTTTGATCATCAGCGCTTAAAGAACAGTAAAGCACCAGCACAGAAAGCTGCAGCAGCCATACATCATGGGTTCGGCGGTATTGTGCCCTCCGATAAGAAACTCCGCATTCTGATCGCCGGAGGCGGATCGGGGATGGGACTGGTGCTTTTAGGTCTCGGCTTTACCGCACTCGGAATTGATGCCGATTTCACCTATCTCGACATATCTGAAACATCCCGGAAAACAGCGGAATCCAGGGCGAATGCCGTTGGCCTTACAGAGGTTAAATACCTGACAGGCAATATTGAAAAGCTCTCTGACCTGCCGGCAGGCCAATACGATTATATCGATTTCGTCGGTGTGCTTAATCACGTCGCCAATCCACAGGGATGTCTTGAGGCTCTTTCTCATGCACTGGCGGACGATGGAACCATCGCTTGTATGGCATACGGGAGAACGGGCCGGACCGGGATTTACGAATTCCAGAAGATGGTTTTCCAGCTGCTTGGCCCAGAACCCGACATCACGATTGCCCGATCAATTCTGGAAGCACTGCCTGAAAATAACTGGCTTAGAAAAAACCCGCTTTATGAGCACCTCCTTGAAGCCGACGATACCGAATTTGCGGACGCATTGCTGAACCCAAGAGACAGGGCATTCAACACAAGTGACCTGCAAGAACTGTTCACCGGCGCCGGGCTCGCACATCTGAGATTCACCCCGCCTATGTTCTATGACCCTGCGGCAATCCTCAAAAACGAAGAATCCGTACGGGCGGCAAAAGCACTGCCCTCCTCGGATCAACGTCTCATAGCGGAACTCCTGCTGGGCGATCTCAACAAACATTTTCTTTACGCCTCTAAGCAAGAACTCCTTTCAGCATATGAAACAGCTATTTCATCACCCGAAGCCTTAATCTGTCTCAACACGAAACTGAAACTTCCGGACAATACGGGGGCGGATCAGAATGAAGCTGTGCATGTAAAAATTGCCGTTGAATTCGACGGCCGAAAACGAAATATCAGCACGCACCTTTCTGCAACGGAAGTTGAATTGGTCAGACGCCTTGGAAAACCCGTTTCAATGTTCGCATTGAAAGACGGCTTTTCACCGAGTGATTTTGCGAAGGCATTTGAGCGCCTCTACCGCATGCTTACAGCGATGGATATGATGCACGTCGTTCACAGGGCATGATCTCCACTCACTCAAGAATTGAAACAGTCTTTTTCCCTGTGCTGAAAACCCCTTTTTAACCTTGTCCAAATGTGGCCCTCTCCCATTTGGACAAGAGACGGGGCGTTAGCCCTGACCCGAAACCATATGAACGGATGAGGCTTCATGAACGATCAAGCGCCCTATACGCCCCCGAAAGTCTGGACCTGGGACAAAGAGAACGGCGGCAAGTTCGCCAGCACCAACCGGCCGATCGCAGGCGCCACGCACGAGAAGAAACTTCCGGTCGGCGAAAACCCGCTTCAGCTTTACTCTCTGGCCACGCCGAACGGTGTGAAAGTCACCGTCATGCTGGAAGAGCTGCTGGAGCGCGGCCATAAGGGCGCTGAGTACGACGCCTACACCATCCGCATCGGTGACGGCGATCAGTTCGGCAGCGACTTTGTCGCCATCAATCCCAACTCCAAGATCCCTGCCCTGCTCGATCGCAGCACACCGACGCCGACCCGTGTTTTCGAGTCAGGCTCGATCCTGCTCTATCTCGCCGAGAAGTTCGGCGACTTCATTCCCAAAGATCCCGCCAAACGGGCAGAATGCCTGAACTGGCTGTTCTGGCAGATGGGCAGTGCTCCCTATCTCGGTGGCGGGTTCGGGCATTTCTATGCCTATGCACCGGAAAAATTTGAATATCCGATCAACCGGTTCGCCATGGAAACCAAGCGCCAGCTTGACGTTCTGGATCGCCAGCTTGCCGAGACCCCATACATTGCCGGTGACGAGTACACCATCGCCGATATCGCGATCTGGCCGTGGTACGGTGTTCTGGCACAGGGCAAGATCTACAACGACTCCGGCACCTTCCTTGAGGTCGACACCTACAAGAACGTACAGCGCTGGACCAAGGAGATCGCCGCCCGCAAGGCAGTAAAGCGCGGCCGTGTTGTCAATCGCGTTGCAGGCGATCCGGGCGAACAGCTCGAAGAACGGCATTCCGCTGCCGATATCGACAAGCTCGGCCTTTAGACCTTCATCACGAAACCACCCGGGTCATCAACCGGCCCGGGTGGTCATCTTCCCTGCCCGTTTCCGGGCATAAATCACGACAGCTCCGCCGCATACGATCAAGGCGCCCGCGACTATCTGAACGGGTCCGATTTCCGGCCAGGCGCCATAACCATACAAAGCGACGATACATTCGAGCAAAGCCCCGACCATAGGCAGAACGAGTACTGCTGCGAGGTAGTTATGCGTGCCGGCAATGGCCGCGGCCCGAAAGCCCAGATACGTGGCCAGTCCCCTGAGTGTAATCCCGAGACCGAGCCCAGCAGCCCAGAGTTCGGGACGCATAAGTTCCATGAAATCGGCGCTGTCGGTCCATCCTGCTGCCGACTGAACCATCCGCCAGAGAGCAAAGCCGATAGCGGTCAGCAGCAGGACAATACCCGTCAGGCGAAGGCGTGTACGGGGCGCCAGTGCCGTCATATGAGGGTGCCGCTCGGCAAACAGGCTCGCGCTCAGCACGCAGACTTGCGACAGGACCAGCAGAAAGAGCGCCGGGTTCTCAAGGCTGCCGTCGAACCCGAAAGCCGTTATGGCGGAACCTGCGACAAGCGGAACATGCCCGATCATCTCAAGGCGAGTCGGCTGCCGGTTAAACAGAAAACAGACCGCGAGAGCGGACACAGGAACGCCGATGGCCCCGAAAAAACCCGCCTGAAGCACATCGATATGGATCAAGGCGGCCATATAGAGAGCCGCCGTTCCGATCCTGAAAATACCGATAAGCCATGTATCGAGCCGGAGCAGTGCCGTGACACCGACTTCCGCGCCCCGGGAGATCACAATGAAGAACAGCCCGCCGGAGCCCATTTGCAGGAATGTGAACATCCATGGGTCGAGGCTAAGTCCGATGACCAGGGCGCGGCTGCAGACCAGCAGCAATGCCCAGGTCAGAACGGAGGCGAGCAAGACCGGGACGGCTGATTTCTGCATGACCATTAATCCGAAGTGATGGTACGCGAAGACGTGATCGGAGAATATCGATACATTTATCGCCTTAAATATCTAATTATGGCGCTATAGATACGAAATTTTATCACAGGACTGCACATCGTGAACTGGGATGATCTCCGCGTATTTCTGGCTGTCGCCCGTGAGGGAACGCTCCGGCGAGCGGCGGCGTCACTCGGGATTACACAACCAACCGCCGGCCGGCGCCTGCAGGCCCTTGAAGACACTCTCGGCATTGCCCTGTTCACCCGGGGGCGCTCCGGGCACCGGCTGACCAGTGCCGGGCAATCTCTGCGGCCCACGGCCGAAGCCATGGAAAAATCTGCGGCCGAACTCACCCGGCAAAGCGATCACCTGCAGGCTCCGGCCGGAGGAACGGTCCGTATCAGTGTCATGGAATGGCCCGCTGCGTTTCTTGCGCGCCACTTGAGCAAAGCGCGTGATGCGGGGCTTGCCATTGAGCTGGTTTCTTCGGAGCGAACAGAGAGTTTTGCCCGGCGTGAAGCCGACCTGGCAGTGCGGCACGGCCTGCCGCTGACAGGAACATTCATTACACGTAAGGTCGGGATCCTGCGCTCGGCACTCTATGCAAGCCGGGATTATATCGAAAAGCATCAAGATGCCCTCACTGAGCACCGTTATAAAACATGCGACTGGGTGCTCTTCACGGAGGAGCAGGCGCACTACAAAAGCATGCGCTGGCTCGATGCGAGGCTCGAGTTATCTGTACCAGCCCAGCGTGTCACAACAACAGGATTGGTGCATGACGCAATCGCGGCCGATGGCGGGCTGGGACTGCTGCCCTGCTTCATTGGAGACACGGATCAACGGCTCTCCCGCGTGGCTCCTGCAATCGAGGATCTGGCGGCCGAATACTGGATGATTATCCCGCCTGAAAACGCGCAATTCCCCTATCTCCGCCGTGCAATCGACTGGGTCACCGACAGTTTCAAATCCGAGCGGGAAACATTGCTGGGATAACATTGGGCGAAGCGTGATTTCGCACGCTCTTCCGGATCAGGATTTTGCGTAGCAGCCGCTTTCAATTTCCTCGATCAGGCTCGGGCCAGCCGGTGCCCAACCAAGTTCCGTCCGCGCCCGTACTGCCCGCACCCGGCTGTTAGACCCCATCGTGTCGTTGGCTGGTCCCTCACCCCAATGCCCCGCCGCTTCAGCAAGAGTCATTTCCGTGGTGCCGCCGCCATAGCCGAGCATTTTGCTGATCGCAACACAGACATCCCGCATCGCGTTCTCACCATTCTCGGCATAGAAAAATGCTCCAGCCGGAGCACCGTTCAGCGCCAGAAGATAAAGTTCAGCAAGATCGTGAATATGGACATTGGACCAGACATTGGTGCCGGGGCCTATATGGCGTGCGACGCCGGTTCGGCGGGCCAGGTCAATCAGCCAGGGCACCTGCATGCTATGCGGATTGACACCCAGCCCTTCTCCATAAATCAGACTGGGGGCAATAATTACGGCGCGCACGCCATTCTCCGCCGCCGCTAATATGTCCCGGTTGAGAGCGACACGCGCCGCGCGTGCCGGTGATGGCTCGAAAGACGTGTTTTCATCGAATAGTGCCTCGCCATACAGCCCTTCGTCGCGCTGCCCGATGATGCTCGATCCGCTTGTGTGGATAAAGGTCTTCCCGCTTCCTGAAAGAGCCTCGAGAAAGGCCTCCGCGGCAGGTCGATGGTCCGCACTCGCCGCGTTGATGACTGTATCCGCGGCACTTGCCTCACGCTTCAGAAGCGCGTCGTCGTCGAGACTTCCGATAACCGGCTCAATGCCCTTCGCCCGAACAAGAGACGCCTTCTCTTCCGTGCGTACCAGGCCACGAACCGTATAGCCTTCCTCAAGCAGCCGGGCCGCGACCGATCCGCCAATATACCCGCTTGCCCCAGTCAGAAATATTTTCACCTGATCCTCCCGTGTTTCCCGTTCCTTGCATGAAAGCATACCGGAGCGGTTCAATCAGAACAGATCGGCAAAACGAAAAAACGCGGCACAAGGCCGCGTTTTTCCATTTGATATGTTCGGTCGGTTTAACGCTTGGAGAACTGGAAGCTCCGGCGCGCTTTCGCCTTACCGTATTTCTTACGTTCAACCACACGCGAGTCACGGGTCAGGAAGCCGACTTTCTTCAGCGACGGGCGCAGGCCCGGCTCGAAGTAGGTCAGTGCCTTGGAAATACCGTGGCGCACGGCACCGGCCTGACCCGAGAGGCCACCACCAGTGACGGTGCAGTAAACGTCGAACTGATCTTTGCGGTCCGTAACGTCGAACGGCTGGTTGATCACCATGCGCAGCACCGGACGGGCGAAATACACGCTGTCTTCGCGGCCGTTAATGCTGAACTTGCCGGTACCCGGCTTGATCCAGACGCGGGCGATCGCGTTCTTACGCTTACCGGTGGCATAGGCCCGGCCGAACTTGTCGAGCTTCGGCTCAGCTTTCGCCGCCTCTTCGACAGCATCCTGCTTCAGAGCCTCAAGCGCTTCCATGCCTGCGCCTTCGTTGGTCGCTTCGGTCTCAACGGACATGGCTTACCTCTTGTTCTTCGGGTTCATCGCGGCGACGTCCAGCACTTCGGGCTGCTGCGCCTCATGCGGATGCTCCGCACCGGAATAGATACGCAGGTTGCGCATCTGCTCACGGGCGAGCGGGCCGCGGCTGATCATCCGCTGCACGGCTTTCTCAAGCACCCGTTCCGGATGCTTGCCGTCCAGGATCTTGTCCATGGTGCGGGACTTGATGCCGCCCGGATACCCGGTGTGCCAGTAAAAGGTTTTGTCGGTCCGCTTGTTGCCGGTGAGCTTCACCTTTTCAGCATTGATCACGACGATGTTGTCGCCACAATCCAT
>NZ_CAXBDC010000063.1:0-27006 GCF_963974195.1 uncultured Nisaea sp. | reverse complement strand
GGCCTCAGCTACTACGAGCAGATCGTCGATGTCGGCCGTGACCAGAAGCTGACCAGGAACGCCATGGATACGCTGCAGGAACTAGTGCAGCGCTTTCCCGAGAGCCAGTATTCCCGAGATGCCCTACTGAAGCTCGACCTGACCCGGAACCATTTGGCAGGCAAGGAGATGGAGATCGGGCGGTTCTATCTGCGCCAGGAAAAATATCTCGCCGCCATCAACCGCTTCAAGCGCGTGATCGAGAACTTCGATACCACCGATCAGGTTCCGGAAGCCCTGCATCGTCTGACCGAGGCTTACAGCGCCCTCGGCCTGCACCAGCAGGCAGAGCGCACGGCCGCCGTTCTCGGACACAATTACCCGGGCAGCGAATGGTATCAGGACAGCTACGCCCTGATGACCACCGGGACCAGTCGCGGTTCAAAAGCGGACGATGACGGGCTCTTCGGCCTTGATCTCTGGATATTCTGACCAGCTATGCTGACCAGCCTCACGATCCGCGATGTGGTGCTGATCGACAGGCTCGACCTCTCGTTCGGGCCCGGCCTTGCCGTGCTGACCGGGGAAACCGGCGCCGGTAAGTCCATCCTGCTCGATGCGCTGGGCCTCGCACTCGGCGCGCGGGCCGACAGCGGTCTTGTCCGCAACGGCGCAAAACAGGCCGTCGTGACCGCGAGTTTCGACGTGCCGGACGGGCACGGCTCCGCCGAAATCCTGGAAGAAATGGGCATCGAGGTCGATGGCCCGGTCATCCTGCGCCGGATCGTCACGGCGGACGGCCGCAGCCGCGCCTTCGCCAATGACGAGCCGGTCAATGTCGCCACCCTCAAGCGCCTCGGCGAAACCCTGGTCGAGATCCAGGGCCAGTTCGACCAGCGCGGCCTGATGGACCCGGCGACCCACCGCGACACGCTCGACGATTATGGCCGCCACGCGTCCCTGCAAGCCGCCGTTCACACGGCCTACACAACCTGGAACGACGCCCGTTCGGCCCACCAGCGGGCCCGCGAGGAGCTGGAACGCGCCCGCACGGAAGAAGATCTGCTCCGCTATAATGTCGAGGAACTCGACGCGGTGCAGCCGGAAGACGGCGAGGAAACCCGGCTGGCCCAGGACCGCACGCTGCTGGCCAACGCCGCACAGATCCTTGAAGCGATGAACGCCGCCGTCAGCGCTCTGCAGAACGAGGATGGCGCGGACCGGGCAATTGCCGGAGCCCAGCGCAGCCTTGAACGGGTGCGCGACCGGGCGGGAGACAAACTTGATGCCGTGCTGGAAGGTCTTGAGCGCGCGGCCGCCGAAATCCAGGAAGCCCAGCACGCCCTGACCCAGATCGCCGATGACGTGGAAGCGGATTCCGGCCGGCTGGAAGAAGTCGACGACCGGCTGCATCTGCTGCGCGGTCTCGCTCGCAAGCACGATATCGACGCGGACCGCCTGCCCGATACCCACCGTGCCCTTTCGGCCCGATTGGCCGCGCTGGACGATGCCGGAGGCGGCCTCGCCGATCTGGCCCGGGCGGAACAGGATGCCCGCGAAGCCTATACAAAGGCCGCGGAGATATTGAGTGCCGCACGGGCGAAGGCCGCGGACAAGCTGGACAAGGCGATCACCGCCGAGCTCGTTCCGCTGAAGCTGGACAAGGCGACCGTGAAGACCCGGCTCGACCCGCTGCAGGAGCATGAATGGAACGCCGCTGGCATGGAGCGTGTCAGCTTCCTGATCTCGACCAACCCCGGCGCACCGCTCGGCCCGCTTGGCCGTATCGCCTCCGGTGGTGAGCTGTCGCGCTTCCTGCTCGCGCTGAAAGTTGTGCTGTCCGAAGCCAACCCGGTCTCGACCCTGGTGTTCGACGAGGTTGATAGCGGGGTCGGTGGTGCCGTCGCGGCGGCCGTCGGCGAGCGTCTGGCCCGCCTCGGCACGGACACGCAGGTTCTGGTTGTCACCCACTCCCCGCAGGTCGCCGCCCGGGGCATCCGGCACTGGCATGTCGCCAAACAGGCCGATGGCGAGCTGGTGAAGACCGCCGTCTCCCAGCTCGAGACCAGCGAGCGCCGCGAGGAGCTGGCCCGCATGCTGTCCGGCGCGACCGTGACGGACGAAGCAAGAGCAGCGGCCGACAGCCTTCTCAACCCAGCCTGAGGACAGACCTGCAATGAGCGCCCCGGAAACGAGCAAACCGGTTGAGGCCCTGAGCCGCGATGAGGCGGATTTCGAAATGCGGGTTCTCGCCGCGCAGCTCGAAAAGCACGACAAGCTTTATCACCAGAAAGACACGCCGGAGATCAGCGACGCGGAGTATGACGCGCTGCGCCGCCGGAACGAGGCACTCGAAGAAGCCTTCCCCGACCTGATCCGGCCGAACACCCCCTCGAAGCGGGTTGGCGCCGCCCCCGCCGCCGGTTTCTCCAAGGTCCGGCACAAGCGGCCGATGCTGTCCCTCTCCAACGCCTTCTCGGACGAGGATGTGACGGACTTTGTCGCCCGTATCCGGCGCTTTCTCAGTCTCGGCGAAGACGCGCCCGTGGCGCTTGTCGCCGAGCCGAAGATCGACGGCCTGTCCGCCTCCCTGCGCTATGTGAACGGCAAGTTCATCCAGGGCGCGACCCGGGGCGACGGCACCGAGGGCGAGGACATCACCCGCAACCTGCAGACCATCGCCGATATTCCGAAGGAGCTGCCCGATGGCGCCCCCGAGATATTCGAGGTACGTGGCGAGGTGTTCATGGGCAAGGCGGAGTTCCGTGCCCTGAACGAGCGGCAGACCGAAGCCGGCAAGAAGATCTTCGCCAATCCGCGTAATGCCGCCGCCGGATCCCTGCGCCAGCTCGACCCGAGCATCACGGCCGAACGTACGCTGCATTTCTTCGCCTATTCCTGGGGCGAGGTCTCGGAAATGCCGGCGGACACCCAGACCGGCTTTCTGGAAAAGCTGAAGGAATGGGGTTTCGTGATCAACCCGATGACGAAGCTCTGCGACGGATCCGCCACCGCGCTTGAGGCCTACAGGGCCATCGGGGAGGCCCGGGCCGGGCTCGATTACGATATCGACGGCGTTGTCTACAAGGTCGACCGGCTGGACTGGCAGGACCGGCTTGGCATGGTCAGCCGGGCGCCGCGCTGGGCCATCGCGCACAAATTCCCCGCCGAGCAGGCCGAAACCGTGCTGGAAGGCATCGACATCCAGGTCGGCCGCACCGGCGCCCTCACTCCCGTTGCCCGTCTGACCCCGATCACGGTCGGCGGCGTGGTGGTCTCGAACGCGACCCTGCATAACGAGGACGAGATCCAGCGCAAGGGCGTGCGGATCGGCGATACGGTTGTCATCCAGCGCGCCGGTGACGTCATCCCGCAGGTGGTCCGGGTGGTGGAGGAAAAACGCCCCACCGATGCCGTGCCTTATGTATTTCCCGATCATTGCCCGGTTTGCGGCAGCGAGGCCGTGCGCCCCGAGGGCGAAGTGGTCCGGCGCTGCACGGGTGGCCTGATCTGCGCCGCCCAAGCCGTCGAACGGCTGAAACATTTCGTTTCCCGCGATGCCTTCGATATCGAGGGGCTGGGCTCCAAGCAGGTCGAGGCCTTCTATGAAGACGGCCTGATCGCACAGCCGGGCGATATCTTCCGCCTGAAGGACCGGGCCGAGGAGATCTCAACCCGTGAAGGCTGGGGCGAGAAATCCCTGACCAACCTGATGGCCGCCATCGAGGAACGCCGGAAGATCGGTCTCGACCGGCTGATCTATTCGCTCGGCATTCGCCAGATCGGCCAGGCCACCGCGAAACTGCTCGCCGCCAATTACGGCACGCTCCCGGCGCTGACCGAAGCCATGCTGGAAGCCTCGGACCCGGAATCGGAAGCCTACGCGAACCTGATCAATATCGATCAGATCGGAAATTCCGTGGCCGGTGACCTCGTGGCTTTCTTCCACGAAGATCACAATCGTGACGTTCTGAGCGATCTTGAGAATGTGCTGGAGATCGAAACCTTCGAACGCACGGTGGCGGAAGACAGCCCCGTGGCAGGCAAGACCGTGGTCTTTACCGGTACTCTGACGACCGTCAGCCGGGGCGAAGCAAAAGCAAAGGCGGAGTCTTTGGGAGCAAAAGTAGCGGGCTCCGTATCAAAGAAAACTGATTTTGTGATTGTCGGCGCCGATGCCGGATCGAAGGCCAAAAAAGCTGAAGAGCTCGGCCTGACGATTCTGAGCGAGGAAGAATGGCTCACCATGATCGGTGTAACCAGTTAATTTTAAAGCGCTTTCTTCAAACTCTCGCACAGCGCGTGACGGTACAGGGCGCCTCATGCCAATCGCCATGCTCAAAACGCATACCAAACCTGATGTTTCTCAATTGCTCGCTCAACAGCAGATCCCTTATTTGAGGCTCATACGGAACAGCGGAATGAGCAACGGGCTCATTGCCCCTCAGCCCCCAGGAGGATGCGATGTCGACTTTTCATTATGTTGGACTGACAAATATGGCCGCCATCGGTCTTTTCACGCTGGTTCTCGCCATTATCGGTTAATCAGTCTTGGGCGGACAACCCCCTCCCGCAAAAACGGGCTTCGGTGACGAAGCCCGTTTTTGTTTGTCCGGACTCAGCTTTGCAGCTTCGCCCCCTTGGTGATCTTGTCGACCAGCTTCTTCTCGTCACGCACGGCAATGCCGACCACCGGCATGTCTTCGGGACTGTAGTTTTTCACCGTGGCCCGGTTGGCCGCGTCATGTCCCGTCGAGAACATGTCCTCGATATAAAGGGACATCTCCACGTCCCGCGATAGCGCGCGCTCATAGATCTTCTTCAATCCGGCCGCATCGCTGGAAAGCACAATTACCGGCTGCACCAGCAGTGGATTGTAGCTGTTGCCCGCCGCATCCTCGTATGCCGTCCCGATCAGCTCTTCCCTGCCGCCAACAATGCCGCTGGTCAGGAAGGCCGTTACATTCAGTTTCTGCCAAAGCGCCAGATCATCCCTCAGAACCAGCGCCACCTTGGTATCGAACATTTTCTTTCCGTGCCTCTCTAACGTCCCGAAAGGGCTTTCAGCCCCTCGTAAACCACTCCCGCCGACTCTCCGAGAAGAGCCCGCGCCTCTTCATTCAACTGATCCATCGCCACATCCAGCGGCCCGGCCAGGCTCCTCGCCCGCCCCGTCAGAACAAGCCGGTGCACCCGGCGGTCCACAGGATGATCCCTGCGTTCAACCAGTCCCGCCTTCTCCAGCCGATCCACGATTCCGGTGATCGTCGCCCCATCGATGGCCAGCCGGTCACCGATCTCGCGCGCACTGAGGCCGTCCCCGTCGAAGAGAACCTTCAGCACCGCATATTGCGGTGGTGTCACGTCATGGGGCGCGAGCAGTTCCTTTGCCCGGCGGGAAATACGCTGGGCCGCTTTCCCGACAAGAAAGCTCACACATTCCTCAACCCGCTCCACTCATCCGGCTCCTGTGCCTGTCAGTTGTCGAGTCGATATAGCATTCATACAAATATTTTGTATACGAATCATTTGCATGCGAATACGCGCTTCGCCGGCACCCTCGATTACTGCCCTTTGAAAACCGGCTTCCGCTTGTTGAGGAAGGCGTCCAGCCCTTCCCGGCCGTCTTCCGTCTGCGCCAGCGCGGCTATGGTCCGGGTTTCGTCTTCCATCTGGGCTTCCATGGATTGCTCGAAACTGGTTGCCAGCAGGCGCTTTGTTCCGCCGAAGGCCCGGGTCGGTCCGGCCGCGAATGTCGCCGCCAGCTTGTCCGTCTCCGCCGCCAGATCGTCGTCCTCGACAACGCGGGTGACGATGCCCCAGTCCTGCGCCTCATCCGCACTGAGCATCCGGTTTGTCAGCATCAGCTCCTGCGCCCGCCGCATGCCGACGATGCGCGGCAGGAAATGCGAGGATGCGCCATCCGGCGCCAGCCCGATATCCGTGTAGGCCATCTTGAACCGGGCCGATTTCGCCGCCAGCACGATGTCGCCGATCAGCGCGGTGCTGAAGCCCGCCCCGGCCGCCATGCCCTGCACCGAAACGATGACAGGCGAGTTCATCCGGTGCAGCCGGGAGATGGCGGCATGGAAGTAGGTTGTCACTTCCTTCAGGCACACCCCGATCCGGTCGCTCTGGGAGTCGAAATAATTCAGGTCGCCCCCGAAACCGAACACGGTTCCGCTGGCGTCAATGATCACCGCCCGGACATCCGGTGCCTCGCTGGCATCGATCGACGCCTCGAGCAGTTCGTGCGCCAGCGCGAGATTGACCGCGTGACCGGCTTCAGGGCGGTTCAGCGTGATCCGGGCAACCCCATCCGACACCGCGTAGAGAATGGTCTCGTAAGCCATGATCTTTCTCCCTTTGCCTCTTAATCCTGTGCGATTTTGGGCGCCAGCGGCGCCGTCGCATCCGCCAGCCAGACAGCGGTTTCCGGATCGAGATCCGGATTCAAGGTCTCGCGCACCCGCGCATGATAAGCATCGAGCCATGCGATCTCGCCGCCATCGAGCAAGGACAGATCGATCAGGGCGCGGTCGATCGGTGCCAGGGTGAGCGTCTCGAAGCCGAGCATCGGCCGTTCCGCCCCCGGCACCTCACGCGGCTCCACGGCAACCAGATTCTCGATCCGGATACCGAACGCGCCGGCCCGGTAGTAACCCGGCTCGTTGGAGATGATCATACCGGGCTTCAACTCGGCACCCCCGCCGGACTTGGAAATCCGCTGCGGCCCTTCATGCACGCCGAGATAGGCGCCGACGCCATGCCCCGTGCCGTGATCGTAATCCAGCCCCGCCTCCCAAAGCGGCCGCCGGGCCAGGGCATCAAGCTGACCGCCCGTCGTGCCCTGCGGGAAAACCGCGCGGGACAAGGCGATCATGCCCTTCAGCACCAGCGTGAAGCATCGCTGCTCCTCCTCGCCGATAATCCCGGTCGAAAGGGTGCGGGTGATATCCGTGGTGCCGTCGAGATATTGCGCGCCGGAATCGACCAGATAGATCTCCCCCGGCTCCAGGTCCCGGTTGCTTTCCTCCGTCACCCGGTAATGCACGATGGCGCCGTTCGGCCCGGCGCCGGAGATCGTATCGAAGCTCGGCCCGCGGAACATCTCATGCTCGGCCCGGAAGCCGTGCAGCCGTTCCACCAGCGTCATCTCGTCCAGCCCGCCCTGATGCGCCCGGCTGGAAAACCAGCAGAGAAACCGGGCATAGGCCAGGGCATCGCGGTAATGCGCGGCGCGCACGCCGATCATCTCGATATCGTTCTTCACCGCTTTCGCCGCGACGACCGGATCCGCCTGCAGGTCCAGCTTGCCCTTTGCCTTCCGGATCCGCTCCATCGCCCAGACCGGTGCGCTTGCCGGATCGATCCGGACCGTCAGCCCGTCCCCGGCGAGCCGGTCGAGCGCATCGCCAAGCGCGTCCTGCGGACGCACTGTCACGGCATTGCCGAGGTGCGCCAGAATGTCCGGACCGAGTTTCTTGCCGTCGATGAAGAGTTCCAGCGTTTCGTCCGCGGACAGGATCGCGAAACACAGGCAGAGCGGCGTATTCGCCACATCATTGCCGCGCGCATTCAGCAGCCAGGCAATCGATTCCGCCGAGGTGATCAGCAGCGCATCGGCGGCCGCTTCCTTCAGCACCCCGGCAATCTCCGACCGCTTCTCCTCGGAACGCTTGCCCGCATAGGCGGCCGGATGCGGCAGCATCGGTTCCGCCGGTTCTGCCGGCCGGTCGGTCCAGACGGCATCCAGCGGGTTGGCCTCAAGCAGAACCAGCTCCCCGCCCGCCTTCTCGACCGCCGTGCGCAACCGCTCCACCTGCTGGTCCGTATGCAGCCAGGGATCAAGGCCAAAGCGCTGGCCCTTGTCCAGTACCTCGCCGATCCAGTCGGCGGCGCTTTTGTCCGCGATGTTGAAACGCTGATAGAGGGTGCCGTCGACCTGGTTTTCGATCTGCAGGCTGTAGCGGCCATCGGTGAAGACCGCCGCCTTGTCCCGCAGCACCACGGCCGTCCCGGCGGAGCCATTGAAGCCGGTCAGCCAGGCCACGCGTTCGGCGGAAGGCGGCAGATATTCGCTCTGATGCGCGTCGGCCCGCGGCACGATCATTCCATCCACTCCGGCTTCCGCCAAAGCCGCCCTGAATGTACCAAGCCGTTCCGCTGCCGTGCCCGTTGCGGACATATTTCCTGCTCCCTGCCGTGCCTCGATCCGGATGCCTGTTATCCAGATTAGGCACCACAGGTGACAGGAACAAGGAAAGCAGACAAGCGCTTCAGATTAGTTTTATTAACAGGCAGTTAAGATCAACGCATGACAAACACCTTGATGCATGCGCAAAATGCATGACTGAGCTGCAAACACACCGCTCCTCACATGTCAAGGCTGGATCTATATCTCCGTCATCAGAACAAAACGACCGTACAAACACCCCTCTGGGACGCCAACGATGAACTACTACAAACTCAACAGCAGCCTCGAAGACCTGAACGTCCAGGAAGCGGGTCCCTTTGTCGCCCGGATCACGTATCCCGGCGACACAGTGCTCCGCCGTCACAGCCTGTACAGCGCCGAGATGCAGATCCGGGTTGAGTATAACCGTTACATCGGCGCCCTGATTGCCAAAGGAGCCAAGTCCATGTTCAAGAGCATCGTCAATCGCCTGCGTATTTCCCGCACCATGTTCGAGCTGAACAATCTCGACGACCGGATGCTGGCCGACATCGGCCTGACCCGCAGCGACATCACCTCGGTTGCCCGCCGCATCGCCAGTGTTTCGACCCAGCCGGTCGCAGCCCAGACGATGATTACGCCGGCCGCCACGGTTACTGAAATTCCGGCTGGCTTCGTCGCCGAAGCCGCCAACACGGACGAGCAGCGGGAAGCCGCCTAATTCCCCCTCCCCGAAGGAGGCTTCTCTAGCGCTCGAAAGTCGGCGGTTCCGAAATTCCTCCCGTTCGGAACCGCCGCCCCCAAGTTTAAGTGCGTTCCTACCCTGAAACATCCCCCTGCCGGTGTGGTCCCGAGACCGCGCCGGTTTTCTTTTTCAGCATCAGCGTCATCCAGTCGCCGAACCTCCATTTCCCGGCCAGCACCAGCCCCTGCTGACGATGCGCCGAGAGCACGGCCGCGCTCTGGTGATAAAGCAGCCCCGACAGAACGGCGATCCCGCCCGGCTTCAATGCGCGGTTAAGCGACGGCGCCATCTTGCAGAGCGGCCGCGCCAGGATGTTGGAGAGGATCAGCTCGTAGGTTTCCGCCGGGCGGTTCCTGAGAACCGCATAGCCGTTTCCGGCCCGGGCCTCGACCCGCTTTCCGACCCCGTTCGTCGCGGCATTTTTCAGCGTGGTTTCCACCGATACCGGATCGATATCGACCGCCATGACCCTGGTGGCCGGCCAGATCTTTGCCGCCGCCATGCTGAGAATACCGGAGCCGCAGCCCATATCGAGTACCTTGGGCGGCGTCATCCGCCGGGACAGCCGGTCGATCGCCCGCAAGCAGCCCTCGGTCGTACCGTGCGAGCCGGAGCCGAAAGCTTGTGCCGCATCGACCTCGATATTCAGGATTCCGACCGGCGCCTTGCCGCGCAAATGCGAGCCATGCACCAGAAACCGGCCGAACTGCATCGCCGGGAATGACTCCCGGTTTTGACGCAGCCAGTCCGTATCCGGCAGCAGCTCGATCTCGACCTCGGGCAGATCATATCCGCCGAGGGTCGCGGCAATGGACAGCGCGCCGACGATCTCGCTTCGATCCGGCTCGACGGTCGAAACACCCTTCAGGACCCAGGTCCTGTCCTCCTCCAGCTCGAAGACCGAGATGGCCTCGACAAAAGGCTCAAGCACATCCGACAGCGGCAACGCGGCTTCGGCTGAGGTTTCCAGTGAAATCTGCCAGATCGGCGTCATCATCGTCTCACTCACTAGGGCTTACTCACGAAACTGGCGACGAGCTTCTTGCTGCCCGCCTTGTCGAAAGAAATCTGCAGCTTGTCGCCATCGACGGACGACACGGTGCCCATACCGAATTTCTGGTGGAACACCCGCTCGCCCACCGCGAAGGGCGGCGGCTTGCTGCGATCCACGACATAGCCCTTGCCTTCAATCAACGGCGCCTTCGCCCGGCCCTCGCCACCGCGCCGGCCATATCCGGGGCCCCGGCCGCCCTGGCCGGAACCATAGCCGAAACTGCTGCTCCCGCCCCAGTCGTCCGTGTTGCCGGAAGCACCACCATAGCCGCCATAGCGCGCGCCCTGGAACCCGGTCTCGCTGCTGACCTCAACCTGATCGGCCGGTAATTCATCGACGAAGCGGGACGGGATCGAGCTTTGCCACATGCCGTGCACCCGCCGGTTCGCGGCGAAGCTGATATGGATCTGCTTGCGTGCCCGGGTCAGCCCGACATAGGCCAGCCGGCGTTCTTCTTCCAGGCCGGCGGCACCGCTTTCATCCAGCGCCCGCTGGTTCGGGAACATGCCGTCTTCCCAGCCGGGCAGGAACACCTGATCGAATTCCAGCCCCTTGGCCGCATGCAGGGTCATGATGCTGACCTGATCCTGATCGATGCTCTGGGCATTTTCCATGACCAGACTGATATGCTCGAGGAAGCCAGCGAGATTCTCGAACTCCTCCATGGCGCCGCAGAGTTCCTTCAGGTTCTCCAGACGGCCCGGCGCTTCCGGTGTCTTGTCCTTCTGCCACATCTCCGTATAGCCGGATTCATCCAGCACGATGCGGGCAAGATCGCTGTGATCCTCGACATCGATCAGGGACCGCCAGCGTTCGAAATTCTCGATCACCTCGGCCAGCTTGCGCTTGGCGGCGGGTTTCAGCTCGTCCGTTTCGATGATCCGGGAGGCTGCCCGGTAGAGCGACATACCCTCGTTGCGGGCCAGATGATGCACCACCTGCATGGTGGCATCGCCGATACCGCGCTTCGGCTTGTTGACGATGCGCTCGAAGGCAAGATCGTCGTCCCGCTGGTTGATCACCCGGAGATAGGCCAGCGCGTCCCGGATCTCCATCCGCTCATAGAAACGCGCGCCGCCGATCACCCGGTAGGGCAGACCGATGGTCAGGAAACGTTCCTCGAACTCGCGGGTCTGGAAACCGGCCCGGACCAGCACCGCCATCTGGGCGAGCTTCACGCCCTTGCGCTGCAGCGCTTCCATCTCGTCGCCGACATGCCGGGCTTCCGATTCCCCGTCCCAGAGACCGCGCACATCAAGCTTTTCGCCTTCCGCGCCGTCGGTCCACAGCGTTTTACCGAGCCGTCCCTCGTTATGGGAGATCAGCGCGGAAGCCGCCGCCAGGATGCGCGAGGTCGAGCGGTAATTCTGTTCCAGCCGGATGGTCGCCGCGCCCGGAAAATCCTTCTCGAATTTCAGGATGTTTCCAACCTCGGCACCCCGCCAGCCATAGATCGACTGATCGTCATCGCCGACGCAGCAGATGTTCCGGCTTTTCTGTGCCAGCAGCCGGAGCCAGAGATATTGAGCGACGTTTGTGTCCTGATATTCGTCGACCAGGATGTAGGTAAACTGATCGTGATATTTCGTGAGCACATCGGGATGGCTCTGAAATAGGTCCACGCACAACAGCAGAAGATCACCGAAATCGACCGCATTCAGGATTTTCAGGCGTTCCTGGTACTGCCGGTAAATCTCCACCAGCCGGCCGCCGGCGGCATCGCCCGCTTCGTCGCGTCCGACCTTGTCCGGGGTCAGCGCGCGATCCTTCCAGCGCTGGATGACACCCATCATGGCCCGTGCCGGCCACTTCTTGTCGTCGATATTCCCAGCCTGCAAAAGCTGCTTCAGCAGGCGTTGCTGATCGTCCGAATCAAGGATGGTGAAATCGGACCGTAACCCCGCGAGTTCCGCATGGCGCCTCAGAATTTTGGCCCCAAGCGCATGGAAAGTGCCGAGCCAGACCTGCTCCGCCATGGGACCGATCATGCCCCCGACACGCTCCCGCATTTCCCGCGCGGCCTTGTTCGTGAAGGTCACGGCGAGGACGTTCCAGGGCCGGGCGCGGCCGGTTGAAATCAGGTGTGCGAGACGGGTTGTCAGCACCCGCGTCTTGCCGGTCCCGGCACCGGCGAGAACCAGCAAGGGCCCGTCCAGAGTCCGGACGGCCTGCGACTGCGCCTCGTTCAGGCCTTGCAGATACGGCGCGTCAGCATCGGATCCGGCGGGCGGCGTTTCGGGTTCACTCTCGAAAAACAGGTCAGACATACGATGCAGCAGAAATTTTTTTGGTTACGATGGGGTCCATTGGCCTTTAACAAAATTTTAGTGAATCCGGATATATCTTAATCCCAACAGCCCGACGGGCCCCGAGATTTGCTTAAAGGACCTTGTGAAACGCGTTTCGATCCATTGTTAAAAGCGCCACTCGCGCTACCTCTACCACAATAGATCCTGACACGCGTCATTGCTGATTACAGATCCGTTGTCGCGCCTTTCAAGAGCCGGTCCCAAATGGTCGCGATAAACGGTAGACGGGATGCCAATCCGATGTTTGTCCCCAACGAGCATATGGAGGCATCCCGTCGCCTTTTCAGCTCCCTGCCCGGCCCGGGACACCCAGTCCAGCACGCCAATCCGGCATGAACACAATCAGCCCAGATACCCGTTACCTTTCGTTCGATCCCCGTGCTCCTCGTCGCGAATTTGCTCCAGAGCGCGATTATAGGTGCGCATCACATCCGCTTCGTCGAGCCACCCGATCAGGGTTTTCGCTTCCTGTCCCTTGACGACCGGAAGCACCCCGTCCGAGACCTCCGCAAAACTCTCCATCACCGCCCCCAGCCGCTCTGACTCGAGCAGGCTTGGACGGGACGTATCCAGGAACGGCTTCAGGTCGAAATCCGATTCTTCTCCGTCACCCGCGGAGAATGCCGTCTGGCCAAGCCCCGCCAGCGTCAGGCTGCCGAGCAGCCGCCCGTCACTGTTTGTCACGAAAACCACCCCGTTACCGGATGCAAGCAGCGCGGCCCGCACCTCGGCCAGCCCGGCATCGCGGGAGACCGTCGAAACCTCTTCGTGAATCAGGTTCGAAACGGTCAATCCGCCCAGCACCTCGACGTCATGACCGCCCCGGACCATAACGCCCCGGGCCTCAAGCTGCTTGTGGAAGAAGGATGGGCCGTTCAGCGTCCGGGTCAGCAGGGAGGCAATCACGACCGCCACCATCACGGCGATTGTCAGGCGGTAATCGCCGGTCAGCTCCACAATGATCAGCATGGTGGAGATCGGCGCCCCGAGAACAGCCCCGGAGACCGCCCCCATGCCAACGAGCGTATAGGCACCATGGCCGGAGGAAAGGTTCGGATAGGGAATGGAGGCCATGATGCCGAAGGAACCGCCGACCATCGCGCCGATGAAGAGACTGGGACTGAACATCCCGCCGCCGAAGCCAAAGCCGAATGAGATGGCTGTCGCCAGCATCTTCAGCAGGGCAAGCAGGATCAGCGTGCCGAGCAGGTAATGCTCGTTCAGGGCGCTGTCCATCGCCTCATAGCCAACACCAAGCAGCTCCGGGTAGAAGATCGCGATGCCCCCCACCGCAAGCCCTCCAATGGCCGGACGCAGCCAGTATGGCAGCCGTGTCCGGTCGACAAGGGACTGCATCAGCGTCATCAGCCGCATGAAGGCGATGGCGGCTCCCGCCGCCGTAATTCCGAGCAGGGCAAAGGCCCCGAATTCCAGGAAGGACGCGATTTCGTGCGGCGGCATGGCAAAGGCAGGCACATCTCCGAAATAGACCCGCGCAACAATCGTTCCGGCGACGGACGCGATGACGATCGGCGCAAACGCGGTCAGCGCGTAATGGCCGATGACGACTTCAAGCGCGAAGAACACGCCCGCCACCGGCGCATTGAACGAAGCGGCCACCGCCGCCGCGACGCCGCATCCGAGCAAAGTACGGGACTGTGAACGGGCCAGCCTGAAACGGCGCCCCATATAGCTGGCAATGGTCGCCCCGAGATGCACCGCCGGGCCTTCCCGGCCGACGGACGCCCCGGCACCGATGGATGCGGCACTGACCAGCGCCGCGCCGAGGCCCGCCCGGCCCGACATCCTTCCCGCCCGCAACGCATTGGCCTCAATCACGTCTGCGACGCCCTGGGGCCTGCGGCCCGGCATGAAGTAATGGATATAGAGGCCGATCAGCAGCCCGCCCAGGGCAGGCGCCAGCAACAGATGCCACCAGGCCAGGCCGGCAACGCCGGAGACGACCCGCTCATGCCCGAATCCGTAGAACCCGGTCTGGATCAAACCGATCAGTTCCCGAAACAGCACGGCCGCGAAAGCAGCAGCAGTGCCGACCGCTACCGCCAAAGCCGAAAGCAGCACCTGTTCGTTTCGAATTCCAGCGGCGGCACGCCCCCGTATTCCCCGCAATCCTGCGGACAGATAATCACGGACCATGCCGGCTAAGACCTCCTGATACCAATCACGCGGCCCGCCGCTTCCGGGCGGGGCAGCGCATCATGTTCCCGCCGCACCGCCGCGATCCTGTCCAGTGCATCCTCGGGGAAAGGCGCCGGGCGCCGGGTCAGCAGGTCAACATGCATCATCATCAACTCATTCGTCGCGGCCAGATACCCTTCGGCCGCGTGGTACATCCGGTGAAGCACGTGCATCCGCTTCGCATCGTGATCGAGGATTTGCGTGGTGAAGCGGAGCCCGTCACCGGGCCCCACCTCGCGATCGTAGGTCACATGCGCCTCCAGCACGAAGACGGAGGCGTCATGTTCATGGCGGTAGAGTGAACCAAGAGCCAGATGGTCCAGCAAGACGTCGGTTGCCTTGTCAAAAGCAACGACATAGTAGCCGACATTCATGTGACCGTTATAGTCGACCCATTCCGGCAGGACCGTCAATTCGCCGGAAGCGAAACACTTGTTCAAATCAGCCTGTTCCATAGGGCCGACATTAGCGGCAATTGTTTTGTCCCGCCAAGGCACACAAACGGAAGTTCAGCGGTGAGGCTCTTACAATATCTCGGACGGCGCGCGGCGCTGGTCATGGCGCTCGGCGTTTTTATCGGCCTTGCCCTGCCGGATCTGGCTGCCGTGGCAAAGCCCCTGCTCTCACCGACCGTCCTGGTCATGCTCACCGTCGCCATGACCCGGACCGACGCCTCCTCGCTCGGCCGGACCAGCCGGCGGGCAGGCACGCATCTGGTCGCCCTCCTCTGGGTGCTGATCGCCACGCCCTGCCTGATGTATGCCGCGCTCGTCTTTTTCGACGTGCCCTTGGAACTGGCCACACCGATGCTGATCTGGAGCGGCAGCCCGCCCCTGGTCACGGTTCCCGTCATCGCCCTCATCATCGGCATCGATTCGGCGGCAGCGCTGTTCCTGATGGTGGTCTCGACCTTCGTCTTCCCGTTCATTCTGCCCGGCCTTCTGTTCTGGCTGATCGGCATCGAGGTTGAGCTGAGCGCCGGCGCGCTGACTTTGAAACTGGCATTGATGATCGCCGGATGCGCCCTTGCCGCGACCATCATCCGCCGCAAAGTCGGCACCGAGGTTTTGCGCGAAAAAGCCGCCCTGCTCGACGGCATTGCCGTTCTGCTGATGCTGATTTTCGCCATTTCGGTCATGGATGGCGTGCTGGACTGGCTGATGACCGACCCGGCAACGGTTCTCATCTATACCGGTGCGGCCTTTGCCGGCAGCCTTGCCCTGCAGCTGTTGGGCGGGCTGGCGTTCTTCTGGACAGACCGCCAGAACCAGCTCTCTGTTGCCCTGTCCTCCGGAAACCGCAACATGGCGTTGTTCATGGCCGCCGCCGGCTCCGCGCTTGGGCCTGAAGCATTCCTGTTTTTTGCGGCTGTGCAGTTTCCGATCTATATACTGCCGGTACTGCTGAAGCCGATTTACCAAAAACTGTCGGATTAGGCTGAAGCCACCCACATAAGTAGTCTCGGGCATCCCATAGGATTAACGAATTAGCATTATTTAATTGGTTTGCTGATAACGCGGTAAACGCCTCGTCAGTCAAATATAAGGAGAACGCATTTGCGTTCTGCGATCACACGGGCAAAACGGCGGGGCCGCCTCGGCCTCTGGCAAAGGCGATTGACGGTCATCGCCCTGACCGGCATCGGCGTGCTCGCAAGCTACTTTTTCACCCTTGGAAAAGCCGAGAACTACCAGCATCTGGTTGCCGCGACGATCAGCGTTTTCGGGATCTGCACCCTGATCGCGGATTGGGTGGTTTCCCGCGACATCAAGCGTGGCGGCGGCGTCCAGGCGATGCGCTCGGGCGGCACTCTCAGCACTGGCCCCGGCGCCATGGCCGGGCGGCTCTGGGCACAGGGTGAAGGGTTCCGGTTACACAGCCTCAACACAGAGGCTCGTGAGAACTTTCATGAGGCCGAGGGCCTGTTCAAGGAGGCCAAGGACCCGGAGGGTGCGATCGAATGCATGATCAGCCTCGGAAAACTCGAGCGCGCCCGCGATCACCCTGACGAGGCCTCGAAAAAATTCGAAGCCGCCTACAATACGGCAAGCGGGGCCAAGAGCCGGACCGGAATGGCCAATGCCCTGCTGCAACAGGGCTACCTCCTCATTCACCGGAAAAGCGCGGATGGCGCGCGACAGGCCTTCGAGGAGGCAAGCAAGCTATACGCCGAGGAAAACAGCCGGTTCGGCGAAGCCAACGCGGCGCTCGGCTCGGCGGAAGCTTCCATGATCCTGACCAAGGCGGAGGAAGCGGCCGCCACATTCGACCATGCGCATTTCCTCTTCAGCCAGGTCGGGGACCGCAATGGCGAAGCGCACGCGCTTTATTGCCGGGCGGAGATCGACCGGCAAAAGAGACGCTCGGCCGAAGCCCAGAACCGCCTGGAACGCGCCCTCACACTCTATCGCCGCACGGGCGATTTTCTTGGCGAGGCAACCGTTCGTCTTGCCATGACCGATATCCAGCGCCGCCTCGGCCGGGCCCCGAATGCGCAGGCCTCCGCCCTTGAAGCCGCCGACCGGTTTCGCGACGCGGCCCGGCGGATCGGCAACAGCCCGATGCTGGCCGGACGCGGAGATATCAGACGGGCCCCGATCCGGTTCGAGATCGCCCGGTCCCACGGCGGCATTGCTCGCACCATGCTCGCCGAATCGAAGGATGGCACCCTGGAAGCCCGCCTGCTCATCGGGCTTGGCGAGATGGAGCGCATGACCGGCAGGCTCGAGGATGCCCGGATGAATTTCGACCGGGCGATTCAGCTCTCGAAAAGCTCCAAGACGCTGGCGATCCTGGCAGACGCGCTGAAGGGCAAGGGGCGGGTCGAAATGCAGAAGGGCAATTCCCGCGGTGCCCGCGAGGCGATGAAGGAAGCCCAGAACCATTATAAAAACGCCGGCGGCGCCCGCGATGCGGCCCAAACCCTGATGGATCTGGGCCAGATCGACCTGCTGATGGAAAATCCCGACCGGGGCCGGGTGACATTCGCCCAGGCCCGGACAATGTATCGGGGATTGAATGAAATCGGCCTTGAAGGCGCGGCCTTGCGCGCTATCGGGGATCTGGAATCGCAACTCGGCCGGCTGCAACAGGCGCAACAGGCTTACGCGGAAGGGCGCGGACTGTTCCGGCAGGCCGCCGACCACATCAGCGAAGCCGATTCTCTCCTGATGATCGGCCTGCTTTCCATCAATGTGGACAATGCGACGGCCGCCGCTTTCACGATTCAGGCAGGGCGGCTTTACAAAGCCGTCGGCACCATCGAATGGTATCGCCGGGCCTTCGCTTTGGCCCGGCGGATCAGGTGATTTCCGGCGGGGTAACATGAACAGGGAACGCGATATTTTTGCAACATGGCCGCCGCAAGAAATCGTGGGTAAATTGTGAGGCCTTGGCCTTGCTTAAACCTCTGTGGTACCAGCTTATCCTCGACGATAAGGGTATCTGATCCGTGGAATGCCCTTTGCATGTGCAAGGGCGAGCTTCGGATCAAGAGGCGGTTGTTGGCTGAAACGCGCAGGTAACGGGTTGAAATTTATG
Organism: uncultured Nisaea sp.; assembly: GCF_963974195.1. Taxonomy (NCBI): domain Bacteria; kingdom Pseudomonadati; phylum Pseudomonadota; class Alphaproteobacteria; order Rhodospirillales; family Thalassobaculaceae; genus Nisaea; species uncultured Nisaea sp. Next base: position 9,004 of record NZ_CAXBDC010000063.1, on the reverse strand, counting down.
ACTTTTCTATCTCGTATTCACCGGACCGCCGGTGTTTTTTTGGTGCTGACCATCCTTGCCGGATGTGCGACTCAGCCTCAGGAACCAGGATCAGGCCCTCAGGTTTATGACCCGATTGAGCCGGTCAACCGCGTGTTCTTCGCAATGAACGAAACGGTTGATACTTTCGTGCTGCAGCCGACGGCCTTCGTCTACAAGACCGCGCTGCCCGATCCGATACAGGACATGGTCCGCAATTTCCTGCGCTGGTTGCGCTCGCCGGTGGTGATCGCCAACAGCCTGCTGCAGGGCGACACGGACAATGCCGGCAATGCCACCCGCCAGCTTTTCGTTAACGGCCTCACAGTCGGCCTGATCGACTGGGGACACGGCCAGGACTGGGGCTACCGCAATGAAGATTTCGGCCAGACCCTCGGCTATCACGGCGTCGATGGCGGCCCGTATCTCGTGCTTCCCCTCCTCGGCCCGTCGAACGGCCGGGATCTGGTCGGCCGCGTTGTCGATATTTTCTTCGATCCGCTGACCTACATCGTCAGCGGGCCGGGCGCCCGGAATGCGATTGCCATCGCCCGTAACGGCACCAGCGCCGTTGACTTCCGCGCCCGCAATTTCGATCAGATCAACGAGCTCAAGGCTTCCTCCGTCGACTATTACGCCCGTTTGCGGTCGATCTATCTGCAACGCCGCGAAGCCGTGATCCACAACGGTAAAGTTCCGGATTCCGCTCTGGCGGCAGACGGCAGCAAGGAATTCGAGGATTTCTCGCCCACAGACCGGCCGCGTTCCGTTACCGGCGCGCTTCCGGCTAAATCCAATTGAGTCAGGCGATCACGATGACCCAGCTACATCGCGCGATTTTCCTGCTTTTCATCTGTATCGCCGTGCCTCTGGCACCGGCGGCTGCCGATGACAAAGGGGCTGCCGCGGAAAAGTTCGTAGACAATCTCGGTGAAGCGGCGCTTGCGCTGGTGACCGACAAGGAAATCGTCGGCGAGGCCCGCCGGGAAAAATTCCGCGCCCTTCTGAACGAGCATTTCGATCTTAACTGGATCGGCCAGTTCGTCCTTGGCCGGAACTGGCCCCGGGCCAGCCCGGAACAGCGGGAAACCTACCTGAAGCTCTTCGAGGAGAGCCTCGTCTTCACCTACACGAACCAGTTCGACAATTATTCGGGACAGAAGTTCGAAGTCACCGGTAACGGCGAAAACGGCCGCTATACCGTGGTGAAAAGCGAGATCATCGATCCCGTGAATCCCCAGGGCAATGTGCTGGTCGACTGGCGGCTGATCAAGGATGGCGAGACATTCAAGATCGTCGATGTGGTGATCGAGGGCATCAGCATGGGTATCACCCAGCGCAACGAATATACCTCCGTGATCGAAAGCAACGGCGGCAAGATCGATCCCCTGCTGGCACGCATGGAAAAGATCCTCGAAGGACTGCGCAAACGCACCTGATCCTGCGCTTCAGATAATCGCTCATAAAAAACGCCGGCTCGAAGCCGGCGTTTTTCATTTCAGGATGTTTTCTCTTCCCGACGGCGGCTCAGGTACGCGCGATCGGCTTGTACTTGATCCGGTGCGGCTCAACCGCATCGGAGCCCAGCCGGGACTTCTTGTCTTCTTCATAAGCCTGGTAGTTGCCCTCGAACCACTCGACATGGCTGTCGCCCTCGAAGGCGAGGATGTGGGTCGCGATCCGGTCGAGAAACCAGCGGTCATGGGTGATGACCACGGCGCAACCGGCAAATTCCAGCAGCGCCTCTTCCAGCGCCCGGAGCGTGTCGACGTCGAGATCGTTGGTCGGCTCATCGAGCATCAGCAGGTTGGCGCCGGATTTCAGCATCTTCGCCAGATGCACCCGGTTCCGCTCACCGCCCGATAGCTGGCCAACTTTCTTCTGCTGGTCGGCGCCACGGAAGTTGAACAGCCCGCAATAGGCCCGGCTCTGCATCTTCCGCTTGCCCAGATCGATCTCGTCCAGCCCGTCGGAGATTTCCTCCCAGACGGTTTTCTTCGCGTCGAGCGAGTCGCGGGACTGGTCGATATAACCGAGCACAACTGTCTCGCCGACCGTGAAGGTGCCGCTGTCGGCGCTCTCCTGACCGGTGATCATCCGGAACAGCGTGGTCTTACCGGCGCCGTTCGGGCCGATCACGCCAACAATGCCGCCCGGCGGCAGCTTGAAGGACAGATCGTCGATCAGCAGCCGGTCGCCAAAGCCCTTGTTCAGATGATCGGCCTCGATCACCTGACCGCCGAGGCGCGGGCCGGCCGGGATGACGATCTGAGCCGTGTCGGTACTCTTCTCCTCGCTCTTCGCCAGCAGCTCCTCATAGGCATTGAGACGCGCCTTGCTCTTCGCCTGACGGGCACGCGGCGACTGCCGGACCCATTCCAGCTCCTGGTTCAAGGAACGCTGGCGGGCATCCTCCGCCCGGCCTTCCTGCTCCATACGCTTCTGCTTCTGTTCCAGCCAGCCGGTATAGTTCCCCTCGTAGGGAATGCCCCGGCCCCGGTCGACTTCCAGAATCCAGCCCGCCACTTCATCCAGGAAGTAGCGATCATGGGTCACGGTCACGACGGTGCCCGGGAAGTCATGCAGGAAGCGCTGCAACCAGGCGACGGATTCGGCGTCCAGATGGTTGGTCGGCTCATCGAGCAGCAGCATGTCCGGTGTGGAGAGCAGCAGCTTGCAGAGCGCCACCCGGCGGCGTTCACCGCCCGACAGCTTGGTCACGTCCGCATCGCCCGGCGGCAGCCGCAGCGCGTCCATGGCGATCTCGACCTTGCGGTCCAGATCCCAGGCGTCGGCGGCGTCGATCTTCTCCTGCAGCTCGCCCTGCTCGGCCAGCAGGTCGTTCATCTGATCGTCGGTCATTTCCTCGCCGAACCTGGCGCTGACCTCGTTGAAGCGATCAAGCAGATCCTTCGTCTCGCCCATGCCTTCCATGACGTTGCCATGCACGTCCTTGTCGGCATTCAGCTCCGGCTCCTGCGCCAGATAGCCGATCTTGATGCCATCGGCGGCCCAGGCCTCGCCCACGAATTCCGTATCGACGCCGGCCATGATCTTCAGCAGCGTGGACTTACCCGCGCCGTTCCCGCCGAGCACGCCGATCTTGGCGCCGGGCAGGAAGGACAGATGAATGTTCTTCAAAACCTCGCGCCCGCCGGGCCAGGTCTTGCTCAGACCTTTCATCACGTAAATGTACTGGTACGCAGCCAAGGCGACGCTCCTATGAAGTATGAGAATGAGGCCAGAGTTGTAGCCAAGTGCAGGCCCGGCGGCAATGGGCCGCTTGCGGCGGGCTGGATGACGGGGTGCACGGGACCGCCCCACAGCCCTTTCCCGGACTTGATCCGGGACCTTCCGGCGAAGGGTGACATCCCCTGATCCGCCAATGGCGAGGGGTGATTTATGATCGAAAAGGTCCCGGATCAAGTCCGGGAAAAGGCTAAGGGGAGTCCTTCAAAACAGCTCTTCGAACCTGTCGCGCCATTCAGGGTTATGCCGTTCGATCATTTCGACCTTCCAGCGTCTCCTCCAGCGCTTCACCTGATATTCCCGGCAGCGTGCTTCCTCCATGCTCTGGTGCGGCTCGAAATAGACCAGGACATGCACATTGTAGTGCCTGGTGAAACCGGCGATGGCGCCGCTCCTGTGCTCGGCCATGCGCCGGGGCAGATCGGACGTGACCCCGGTATAGAGGACGCCATGCGGTTTGCTGGCGAGGATGTAGACGAACGGGCGCATGCCCCGGTTATGGGAGGCATGCTCGCGTTTTTTTTTCCCGGACTTGATCCGGGACCTTTTTGATCGTGGGGTGGCATCTGGAAGAGGAAGGTGGTGCCTTTCGCCGGAAGGTCCCGGATCAAGTCCGGGAAACGACGGGGTGGGCCCTATCCCCTCCCCGCGATCCGGTCGCGCAGCACCAGCACGCGTCTTGCCCGCTCCACCACCGGCACATCGATCATCTTGCCGCGAAAGCTCACCGCGCCGAGGCCTTCGGCCATGGCGTCGTCATAGGCGGCGACCATGGCGTCCGCCGTTTCCACCTCGTCTTCGGTCGGGCTGAACACGGCGTTCAGGATCGGCACCTGGGCCGGGTGGACACAGGAGGCGCCTTCCATTCCGAGGGCGCGGGCGCGTTGGGCGCTGGCCCGGAAGGCGTCCATGTCGGTGATCTCCGCGATGGAGCCGGCATAGCCGAGCGGCAGGATCTCCGCCTCGCGGGCGGCGCGCTGGACCAGGCGCATGTCTTCCAGCAGGTCCTCCGGGCCAAGGCCGGGCATGCCGAGGGCGGCAGAATAGTCTTCCTGGCCAAGGGACAGGCCCTTGAGGCGCGGGCTGGCCTTGGCGATCTCGCGCACATTGTTGAGACCGCGCGGGGTTTCGATCAGGCCCATGAAGCAGATGCTCCCGACCTGCATGCCGCGCTCGCGCTCCAGCTCCTCCACCGTCTCGTCAATGAACGCAAGATGATCCGCGCTCTCCAGCTTCGGCAGACACAGGCCGGAGACTTCCGGCCAGATGGCGGCTTCGAGATCCAGAATGGTCATGCGCCAGGGCCGGTTGATCCGGACCAGCACTTCGGTGCCCGCATTGGAGATCACCTGCGCCGCGTCGCGCAGGGCCGCCCGTGCGGCAGGCTTTTCCGCCGGCGGGATGCTGTCTTCAAGATCGAGCTTGATGACGTCCGCGCCGCGCGCCGAGGCTTTCTCGACAAAGCGCTGGTTGGTGACGGGCACATAGAGCAGCGAGCGCCAGAGAGGGAGAGGGCCAGCCATGTCAGATCACTCCTGCGTCGGTCAGTTTTGCCTGTTCGGCCGCATCAAAACCAAGCGCGGACCAGATCTCGTCATTGTGCTGACCAAGCTCCGGCGCCGGGCTGCGCACGCCCCCCGGCGTGTCGGACATGCGCGGGATGACCGCATGCATCGGCAGGCTGCCGGTCTCCGCATCCGGGAAGCTCTCGACCACGCCACGGCCTTCCATGTAATCGTCATCCGCAAGCTGGGCGACATCAGCGACGGGGCCGACCGTCACGCCCGCTTCCTCGAAGATGGCAAGGCATTCGGCCTGGGTCCGTTCACCCATATAGTCGGCGATGATCGGGTCCAGAATGTCGTTATGCTTCACCCGGTCGGAATTGGTTTTGAAGCGCGGATCGTCGATCAGCTCCGGCCGGCCGATGGTGCGGAACAGCCGCTCCGCCATGGCCTGGATGGAGCCGGACAGAGCCACATATTTGCCGTCCTTGCAGCGGTAGGTATTGCGCGGGGCGGTCAGGTTGGAGCGGCTCCCGGTGCGCTCTGGCACCTTGCCGCTGAGCGCGTAATTCGCCGCTTCCGGGCCGAGAATGGCGTGGATCGGCTCGAACAGGGAGAGATCGATGCTCTGGCCCTTGCCGCCCGACACCTCGACATTACGCAACGCCACCATGACCGAGAATGCCCCATAAAGGCCCGCAATCATGTCCGCCAAAGCCAGCGGCGGCAGCACCGGCGGCCGGTCGCCGAAACCGTTCAGCGCGGCAAAGCCGCTCATCGCTTCCACCAGCGAGCCGAAGCCGGGTTTGTGCTTCCATGGGCCGGTCTGCCCCCAGCCGGAGACGCGGACCAGCGTCAGTTTCGGGTTCAAGCCCTGCAGAACGTCAGGCCCGAGACCCCAGTCCTCAAGGGTGCCCGGCTTGAAGTTCTCCACGATGGCGTCTGCTGTCTCGACCAGCTTCAGGAACAGTGCCTTGCCTTCCGGCTTCCGCAGATCGAGCGTGATGCTCTTCTTGTTGCGGCAATAGACCTTCCAGTGCGTCGCCACCCCCTCGGTCCGCCAGTTGCGCAGATCGTCGCCGAAGCCCGGCCGCTCGATCTTGATCACCTCGGCGCCGTAATCGGCCAGCACGTGCGTGACCATATTGCCGGCAACGAGCCGGGAGAGATCGAGCACCCGCACGCCGTCCAGCGGCAGCTTGGCGTCGCTCTTGTAATCGCTTTCTGGATACCGTCCGGCGGTGCTCATGCTGCGGCCTCCCCGGCACCGGCGCGGGCCGCTTTCAGAAAATGATCCGTATCGGCTTCGGTCGTATTGAATGCGGTGACGAGACGAATGCCCACACTGCCGTCATCCGCTTCACCGAAAGCGTAATACTGGCATCCGGCGGAGCGCAGCGCCTGATGCACCGGCCCGGATATCCGGGCGAAGATCTCGTTGCCTTCGACCACGTGCAGCAGCTCCACGCCGGGCAGAGCCGTCAGCCCGTCCGTGAGGCGGCGGGCGGCATCGTTCGCGGTCCCGGCGTAGCGCAGCCAGTTGTCATTCTCGAGATAGGCGGCAAGCTGGGCCGACAGAAAGCGCATCTTGGAGAACAGATGGCCGCCGCGCTTGCGCCGGAATTCGAAGTCCTTGACCGCTTGCGGGTCGAAGAAGATCACAGCCTCGGCCGCGAAAGCGCCGTTCTTGGTAGCCCCGAAGGAAAGAGCGTCCACTCCGGCCTTCCATGTTGCCTCGGCGGGCGAACAGCCGAGGCCGAGCATCGCATTGGTGAACCGGGCGCCGTCCATATGCAACTTAAGGCCGTGCGCATGGGCGACATCGGCGATGGCCCGGATCTCGTCCAGACTGTAGGCCGTGCCCTTCTCCGTCAGCTGGGAGATGCTGACCGCCGCCGGTTTGGCGTGGTGCACCGCCGAGGCCGCGCTCGGATCACCGAGTTTTTTCGCCAGCGTGTCGGCGGTGAATTTGCCGTTCTCGCCTGCCAGCAGAGTCAGCTTGCCGCCGCCGATATAGAATTCCGGCGCCGCGCACTCGTCTTCCTCGATATGCGCGCCTTCATGGCAGAAGACCACGCCATAGGGCGGGGACAGCACCGACAGCGCCAGCGAGTTGGCGGCGGTTCCGGTCGCAACGGGATGGGCGATCAGGTCCGTCTCGAAAATCTCGGCGGCGCGGCGTCGAAAGATCTCCGTCAGATCGTCATTGCCGTAGGGCATGGCGAAACCGGTCGAGGCTTCCTGCAGAGCGGCCATGATTTCCGGTGCCGCACCGGCGACGTTGTCGCTGGCGAAATTGACGTTCCAGGTATTGGGATTCGTGTTCATGCCTTGCTTTCCGGAATCATTGCCACGCTGCCGTAAGGTGTCCCGGTTTCCAGATCGACGACGATCAGGCGGATCACCTCATCCGGGCTGCTGACCTGCACGATCATCTTGCCATCATGATACTGCGCCGGGCCGACCGTCGCGCCGTCCGGGATGACGACCCGGAGGGTCTCGGAGTTCCATGGGGTCATGCTTACGCTCCCTGTTTTCTAGTCTTCTGTTGGTGCCAGATCGATGGTGCCGAGCTCCGTGCCGGACCCAAGATCGAGAATCAGCAGACGGATACGTCCGTCGGCGAGGGTCATCTGCAGGATCATGCGGCCATCGTCGAACTGGGCCGGGCCGGGCCGGGCGCCTTTCGGGATCGTCACCTGAACGTTCCCGAAACCGGTCTGGACCGGCAGCGCTGCCGGGGCTTCCGGCGCGGCCACAGGCGCCGCCGGCGCAGGTTTTCCGCCATCTCCGCCGAGCCGGGTGGCCACCGTATAGGCAATCACGCCGAGGCCGCCGAGGATCATCACCCCCATCATCACGACGGCGATTTTCGCGGGCAGAAGCCAGCCCGGTTCTGCCTGCTTTTTGTTTTCATCGCTATCGGGTAGGTTCGCCGCCATGGATCCTGCTTCAGAAAAATTTCAGATAGAGATCGTGTCCGGCGACGCCGACGCACGGGAAGAGAATATCGACCGCATTGACCGCTGGCTCGCCGGTCGTCTGGCAGAGATGCCGGACATCCCGAACCTGTCCCGGAGTCGGTTGAAAAATCTCATCCTGGAAGGCCGCGTCAGCTGCGGAGACGCGACGATAACCGACCCCTCGGGAACGGTCAAACCGGGCCAGACCTATCGTGTCGATATTCCGCCACCGGAACCGGCAGAGCCCGAAGCCGAGGAAATTCCGCTCTCCGTGGTCTATGAGGATGACGACCTGATCGTCGTCAACAAGCAGGCCGGACTGGTCGTGCATCCGGCACCGGGAAGCTGGGACGGCACGCTGGTCAATGCCCTGCTCGCCCATTGCGGCGGCAGCCTGTCCGGGATCGGCGGAGTGAAAAGGCCCGGCATCGTGCACCGGATCGACAAGGACACCAGCGGGCTGATGGTCGTGGCCAAGAGCGACGATGCCCATCAGGGGCTGGTCGTGCAGTTCGCCGCCCACACCATCGAGCGCTGCTATCAGGCCGTGGTGCGCGGTGTGCCGACGAAATCCAGGGACCGGATCGAGGGGCCGATCGGCCGCAGCCAGCGCAACCGGAAGAAAATGGCGGTGACCGCCACCGGCAAGCCGGCCGTCACCCATTACAAGATACTGGAGCGGTTCGGCATGAAGGCCGCGCTGGTCGAATGCCGGCTCGAGACAGGACGGACCCACCAGATCCGGGTCCATTTGGCCAATATCGGCCATGCGCTGATCGGCGATCCGCTCTATGGACGCAGCAACAAGGCATCCGACCCGGAGCCGATCCGGACTTTCTCCCGGCAGGCACTGCATGCGGCGGTACTGGGCTTCGAGCACCCGATAAGCCACGAAATGCTTCGGTTCGAGAGCCCGCTGCCGGCCGATATGGTGCTGCTTCTGGACGGATTACGCGATAATCCTGAATAAGTTATTTTCCAGGCGCGTCCAATAGAATGAGAAACAGGCCTTAAAAAGTCCACATTCACACCCCAAATTAAGGTTGTGAGGGGGAACCGAACACAGTGTTCAGACGTTACCCTTGCAATGACGGCGCATGAACGGCCGTCAAAAAGATTGAGGGGAACCATGGCACAAGCAATCAACGTCCCGACTCTGTCGGCTGAAGGTAACCTGACACGGTACCTTCAGGAGATTCGCAAATTTCCGATGTTGAAGCCGGAAGAGGAATACATGCTCGCCAAAAGCTGGCGTGAGCATGACGATTC